>CAIYQH010000337.1 GCA_903928285.1 uncultured Bacteroidales bacterium | reverse complement strand
GGATACAAAAAATAAAGTTTTACCGCTCCTTGGTGTAATCCTCCTTTTTTGCTTGACTGCATTTCCCGGCTTTTCCCAGGGGACGATGGTAGAACGTAAATGTACCATTGTCTGGGAACCTCTCCGGCTGGTCACCAGGGGCGACTCCTCGAAGGTTGCCTGTTTTTCCTTTCAGCTGGCTTCCGTTCGGTCGGAAACGGGCATGTTGCCGGTATTTACCCAACCTTTCCCGTTTGACACCGGTTGCGATTCCGTTACGGGGATTCTCCTAAACAACCCTGTTTATGAACAGTTCAGTGATCCGAACATGAGCCTGGTAGTGGCATTGGATAAGATATCCCCTGAAATTCATCCTGATCATCAATTGTCGGTGACCCGTAAAAAAACATCGCTTCTGGTATCCCTGGTACCTCTTCGCAGGAATGCAGCAACCGGTTCGGTTGAACGGCTCGTCTCCTTTACGCTGGCTGTGGATATCACCCGGCGCAAGCAGATACCCGTATTGAAAACAGCGGCTACCAATGTATCAAACTCGGTACTTGCCTCCGGTTCCTGGTACAAGTTCGCGGTCGGAACCACCGGGATCTTCCGCATATCGTACGACGACCTGAAAAAAGCAGGAATGAACGTGGCAGGGATCGATCCGCGCAATCTGCGTGTATATGGCAACGGTGGCGGAATGTTACCCGAGGCCAATGCGGCACGCCGGGTTGATGATCTGATGGAAAACGCCATCTTTGTTTCCGGGGAGAGCGACGGCGTTTTTAATCCCGGTGATTTCCTTTTGTTTTACGGCGAGTCGCCCGATCAATGGGCCTATAATAAAACAGACCACCTGTTTCATCATCAGAAGAATGTTTATACCGACCGCAACTGCTATTTCATCACGGCCGACTTAGGCCCCGGAAAACGGCTTGGGACTGGTATTTCCACCACAAAGGCAGCTACCTATTTTGCGACCTCCTTCGAGGATTTTTCATTTTATGAGAAAAATGACGTGAACCTTATCAAATCGGGACGCATATGGTGGGACGGGCAATTTTTCGACATGACCACCTCGCGCAACTATTCATTCAATTTCCCGAATATCGACAATGTTAAACCGGTAACCCTCATTGCCGATGTTGCCGGCCGTTCGACAGTCGGGAATACCACCTTTATTGTTTCGGCACAGGGCGCCACCCTTACAAGTATCGGTATTGATGCCATTACCGGAGGTTTCGAGGATAATTATGCCAAAGAGAGGTCGGGAATGGCAACCTTCAACACCTCCAACCCGATCATTAATGTGAATCTGAACTTTATCAGAAGTTCCACCAGTTCGGTGGGATACCTGCACTATCTTGAAATCAATGCGATGAGGCACCTGCAAATGGCAGGGCCACAAATGGTGTTTCGTTCTGCTGCAGGGACCGGACCGAATAATGTCACCGAATTTACCCTCAACGGGAACGGACCGAATGTTCAGATCTGGGATGTGAGCAATGGCGGAAATGTTCTGCAGATGAGCACAGTTCAGAATGGCGGGAATTATACCTTCAGGGTTGAGACGGATACTTTGCGCGAATTCATCGCCTTTGATGGTTCTACCTTTCTTACCCCGGATATCGTAGGCAAGGTGGATAACCAGGACCTGCACGGCACGCCGGTTGCCGATTACCTCATCGTCACGAACCCGGTGTTTGCCGCCCAGGCCGAACGCCTTGCTGCCTATCACCGGTTGCATGACAACATGACGGTTTTGGTGGCCCCGCTGGATAAGATCTACAATGAATTCTCCTCAGGAGTGCAGGATATCACCGCCATCCGCGACTTTGTAAGAATGATGTACAACAAGGCTGTGGCAGGGAAAGAGCCCAAATACCTGCTCCTGTTCGGCGATGCCTCCTATGACTTTAAAAGCAGGACCCAGAACAATACAAACTTTGTGCCTGCCTATGAATCTGTTGAATCGTTGTCGCCCACCGATTCCTTTGTCTCGGATGACTATTTCGGACTGCTGGATCCCGATGAAGGACAGTCGGCCAACGGCAGCCTTGACATCGGCGTGGGCCGGTTCCCTGTATCGTCGGCCGATCAGGCCAACAAGGCGGTCGACAAGGTGATCCAATACTGCTCCAACTCAGATACGGTGAAAAACGACTGGAGAAATGTCGTGACTTTTGTCGCTGACGATCAGAACCTGGGAGGCAACCTGTTTATTGACGATTCGGAGGACCTTGCCGGAACCATAGAAACCAACAGCAAGGATTACAACATCGACAAGATTTATTCCGATTCCTATACCATGGAATCGACACCGGGCGGACCGCGTTATCCCGACGTAAATGCCGATATCAACAAACGGGTCGAAAAGGGATGCCTGATCATGAACTATGTAGGTCATGGCGGAGAGGTCGGATGGGCGCATGAGCGCATTCTCGAAGTGCCGGATATCCAGAACTGGAACAATATTGCCAATTTGCCGGTATTTGTCACAGCGACCTGCGAATTCAGCCGCTTTGATGATCCTACCCGGACCTCGGCCGGCGAATGGGTCTTCCTCAACAATCACGGCGGCGGTATTGCCCTGTTCACCACCACCCGGCTGACCTATGCCGGAACCAACAAAACCCTACTGGTGAACTTTTACAACAACGTCTTTAAAAAAACGGCAGGCAGTTATTTGAAAATGGGCGATCTGCTGGTGGCCGCAAAAAACAATATGGGCAGTTCTGCTAATATCCATGCCTTCGTCCTGCTCGGAGATCCTGCCATACAGATCGCCTATCCTGACCTGAATGTGGTAACCACCACCATTAACGGTCACCAGATTACCCTGACGCCTGATACACTGAAGGCCCTTTCGGAGGTGACCATTGCCGGTGAAATACGGAATGAATCGGGCCAGGTTACCACCAGTTTTTCGGGGACCATTTTCCCGACAGTCTTTGATAAATCTTCTGAAATATGGACGAAAGCCAACCAGCAGGAGGGACCTCCGGTGAAGTTTTACCTGCGTAAAAACCCTGTCTATAAAGGGAAAGTAAAGGTTACCAACGGACTCTTTCAGTTTTCTTTTCTCGTCCCGAAAGATATTGCCTACCAGTTTGGCGTCGGGAAGATCAGCTATTACGCAAAGAGTCCTGAGACGGATGCCAACGGGTACAACGACAACATCCAGGTGGGGGGATATAATAATCAATCATCCCTCGATACCCAAGGGCCTGACCTGGCCTTGTATATCAACAACCGCAACTTTGTATCCGGTGGAATTACCAGCGAAGATCCTGTATTGCTGGCGGATATTAGCGATTCATCGGGGATCAATACCGTGGGAAATGGAATAGGGCATGACCTCACGGCCACACTGGATAATAAAACGACCACCCCGATGATCCTGAACGATTATTATGTGTCAAACCTCGATACCTATAAAAGCGGTAAGATCAGCTACCCGCTATTTGGCGTGGCCGATGGCCCCCATACCATTATGGTTAAAATCTGGGATGTCTATAACAACTCAACGGAGGCCTCCATCGATTTTGTGGTGGTTTCTTCGGCAGAACTGGCCTTTGAACATCTCTTCAACTATCCGAATCCCATGAAGGACCATACTACCTTTTCATGGGAAAGCAACCAGGTTAATCAATCAATGGATGTTGAAATCAGTATCTATACCATTAACGGTCTTCCGGTTAAAACCATCCGGGAAAGGTTAAACACGAACAGCTTCCATATAGCCTCCGTCCATTGGGATGGTACCCAGGATGATGGGCAAAAAATAGCTTCCGGATTATATCTCTATAAGGCGAAGTTGATCAAAGCCGACGGAACGGTGAAAGGTTTATCCTCAAAGTTGGTGGTTATCCGTTAAATGCATATTTTTGCAAACCATGCGCACTATGTTCAGAAAAAGAATGTTCATCCTCGCGGTTTTTATGCTGCCGGTCATGATTTTTGCCTCCCTGCCGCATAAAACAAGCTCTGTTCTGGCTACAGGCCACTGGTATAAACTGGCCGTTGCCGGGAAGGGTATTCACCGCATCACCTATGATGACCTGCGTTCGATGGGCATCAACCCGGGTACTCTCGATATAGCAAAGCTGCGTCTGTTCGGAAACGGCTCAGGAATGTTGCCGGAAACAAATTCAATTACCAGAACCGATGACCTGAGGGAGATCGCTATCCAGGTGGCCGATGGCGGCGACGGACATTTTGATTCGACCGATTATATTCTTTTTTATGGGGAAGACGCCGATCGATGGGGCTATGAAAGCTTTAACAAGTTCTTTTCCCACACCCGGAACCTCTATTCCGACACCACCTACTATTTCCTGAATACCGACCTGGCTGCCGGACGACGTGTCCAGCTGCAGCCTGCCATTCCTTCGGCGGCCAACAACCTGTCGGGCCGCTTTGACGATTACCAGCTCCACGACCTCGACCTGCTGAACCTGATCAAATCAGGGAAGGACTGGTATGGCGAATTTTTCGATAATGTCAAAAACTCGTGGGATATTCACTTTACCTTCCCCAATGCCGACAGCACAACGCCAGCAAAACTCCGGACCTATGTTGCGGCAAATGCACCGATACCGAGTTGGTTTATCATTTCGCAGAATGGAAGGAAAATCGACTCGCTTAAAGTTGATTCATCTGATCCTGCGGAATTTACGCAAATTGGTTTTTCTAAGATCAAACAATCTTCCATCGCCAAACCGCATTCCGATCTGACCATTAACCTGACCTACCGGCTGCCGGATGTCAATTCGCATGGATGGCTGAATTTCATTGAGATAAACTGCCCGTGTTACCTTAATTGGGTTACCCCGCAGATGCCCTTCAGGGATTTAACAAGTATCGGGGCCGGCAAAATCACCGAATTCTCGTTGCAGGGCGCCACTTCTGCCGTCAGGATCTGGGATGTCACCAACCCGGTCAGCGTCCGGGAAATGGAAACCAGCCTTGCAGGGGGAATATTGAAATTCAAACAACTTACCGACAGCCTGCATGAATTTATCGCCTTTGACGGTTCTATGTACCTTCCCGTGAAGTGCCTGGGTGAGGTTCCGAACCAGAACCTGCATGCCGACGATGTCGTTGACCTGGTCATCGTTACCCATCCGTTGTTCCTGGCACAGGCCGAACGGCTTGCAGAGTTTCATCGCCTGCATAACAAGCTGGTTGTCAGGGTAATTACATCGGTCCAGGTATTCAACGAATTTTCCTGCGGACAACCCGATCCGACGGCCATCCGCGACTATATGAAGCTGATCTACGACAAGGCTGCCACAGGAACGCCTCCCCGCTACCTGCTGCTGTTCGGCGATGGATCCTATGATCCAAAAAACCGTGTCCCGGGCAACAATAACATGATCCCTACTTTCCAGTCGCTTGAATCCCTGAATACTATCAAAACATTTGTCACCGACGACTATTTCGGGATCATGGGGGATAATTTCGGTCAGGAGGCCAACGGGAAGATCGACCTGGGCATAGGCCGGCTACCGGTATCTGATACCACCCAGGCCAGAACCATGGTCGACAAGATCATCCATTATTCTTCAGGAATCTACCCGGTGCAGGCCGATTGGCGCAATACCATGACCTTCGTGGCCGACGATGAAAACAACAACCTGCATCTCAACCAGGCCGAAGAGCTTACGACCATCGTTGGAACCAAATATCCCCTTTTTAATGTCAACAAGATCTATTTTGATGCCTATAAGTTGGTTGAAATCCCCGGGGGAAGCCGTTTCCCCGATGCCAATGCAGCTATAAACAAGGCCGTGTCGAAAGGTTCGCTGATCATCAATTATACCGGGCATGGCGGTGAAGCAGGATGGAGTTTTGAACAGGCGCTGACCACGGCCGATATCAATGCCTGGGATAATTTTGACAAGCTGCCGGTCTTTGTCACCGCAACCTGTGAATTCAGCAGGTTCGACAACCCGGAGCGCTTCACGGCAGGAGAGATGGTCATCCTTCACCCGAATGGTGGGGCCATTGCGCTTTATTCAACCACGAGGCTTGCCTTTGCCGGCCTGAACATCCTGCTGGATACCTCGTTCTTCCGGCATGTCAGGGATAAGGCTGCCGATGGCCAGTATGTGAAGATGGGCGACCTGATCCGCATTTCAAAAAACAACAATAACAACAATTTCCAGCTGCGTAATTTCGTGCTGCTTGGCGATCCGGCGCAGGCCATCGCCTTTTCCGACTATGATATCATTACCGATTCGATCAACGGGGCATCGGCAGGCCACGCCGACACCGTCAGGGGATTATCTACTGTAACAGTCAAGGGACGTGTGCAAAATGTGAGCGGACAAAAGGTGACCTCGTTCGATGGCACTGTCAACTGCAAGGTTTTCGACAAACCCATGATCAATACCACCCTGGGCAACCGACCCGGGCCAGATGGTTCCTACCCCGAGGAGTTTACCCTCCAGAACAGCGTCCTTTTCCAGGGCGATGTGCCGGTTAAGGCAGGAGCCTTCCAGTTTTCATTCGTGGTTCCCAGGGGAATTTCGCTGCAATTCGGGAAGGGGAAGCTGAGCTATTATGCCTATAATAATGATGCCGACGCATCGGGATATTCTGATGAGATCATCATTGGCGGGAAAGATCCATCGCAGAGTCCCGTAAACCAGGGACCCGATATCGGGTTATGGCTCAATGATCACAATTTTCATTCCGGGGCAATTACCGGCCCATCGCCCGTTATGCTGGCTGAACTTTATGATACCAACGGCATCAACAGTTTCGGACTGGGTATCGGGCATGAGATTGAGGCCGTGCTCGACAACGACAGGGCTCATTCGATCATCCTGAACGACTTTTTTGTACCCACCTTCAATTCCTATACGGGGGGCAAGATTTCCTTCCCGTTCAGCAACCTTTCCTCAGGCGCCCATACACTTAGCCTGAAGGCGTGGGACCTGTTCGACAATTCATCGGTGAAGGAGATCTACTTTACCGTTCCTTCGGGCATGACGCTTACGGCCAGAAACGTGATGACAGCGCCAAACCCGATGTCGGACCATACCCGTTTTATTTTTCAGACAGACCAGGTGAACTTTACCGGAATGCTTGTTACCATTCATATTTATAATCTCCAGGGAACCTGTGTCCGCACGCTGACGGCCGATCTGACCGGACAGACAGCCACTGCGAGTTCCTCACAGCTTTTGTGGGATGGAACCGATTCGAACGGGCAACGGCTTTCCAACGGTGTTTATCCCTATAAAATAATTTTTACCGGTAAGAATGGCAGTTATACCGAAACTTCTCAGAAACTGGTGATTATCCGCTAAGAAGTTGCCGGAAATAGTCGTAATTTTAAAATGAAGCAATATCATTCAAGTATCAGCGTTAATTTTGCTACCTTAATAAAAAATCAATTCTTATATTTTAACCGATGAAGATCCGATTATTATTCTTTTTTGCCTGCGCGATTGTGATGACCAGAAGCTTTGGACAGGGTACCGAACCAGCCGACGGAAGCCGTGTTATCTCTACTGCTGTTCCATTTGTTTCTATTTCTCCGGATGCCCGGGCAGGGGGGATGGGGAACGTTGGAGCTGCAACCAGTCCTGATGCCTATTCCATCTTCTGGAATCCTGCTAAATATGCCTTTATTGACAAGACATTCGGGGTGGCGGTAGGATATGTGCCATGGCTTCATGCCCTGGTAGGCGATATCGGATTAGGTTCGGTTGCAGGTTTCTGGAAAATCGGCAACAAACAGGCAGTTGCAGCATCAATTCGCTATTTTTCGCTCGGATCTGTTGATTTTACGGATGATAACGGAAACTTTATCGCCAGTGTGAAACCAAATGAATGGGCGGTTGATGCCACCTATTCGCGTAAGTTTTCGCCTGAATTTTCGGGAGCCGTGGCCGGCCGGTTTATCTACTCGAACCTGGTACCACTGGGTACCGCCAGTAACCTGAGCGTCAGGCCGGGAACCTCCATTGCCGCCGATGTGGCCATCTATTACCACCACGCCATGGAGGTGAAGGGCCTTGCGGGAGCCGCCATCGATTTTGGACTCAACATCTCCAACATCGGTCAAAAAATGTCGTACAGCAGTGTGAAAATTGGAACCGATTTTATCCCCACAACCCTCCGTCTGGGTCCCTCCTTCTCCATGGACATTGATGATTATAACAAGGTCTCATTTGCACTTGATCTGAGCAAACTTCTTGTTCCGACTCCTCCTGTATACCTGAAGAATAAAGCGGGTGCCTCAGACAGTATCAGTTCAGGCGGTACCAGGATTGTTCAATATGGGAAAGACCCGGATGTCTCGGTTGTAAAGGGAATGATTCAGTCGTTTTATGACGCCCCTTACGGTTTCAAGGAAGAGTTGCAGGAGATCGACCTCTCGTTTGCTGCTGAGTACTGGTACAATAAGCTTTTCTCGGTTCGCGCCGGTTATTTCTATGAATCAAAATACAAGGGCGACCGCCAGTTTTTCACCTTGGGCGCAGGGTTGAGATATAATGTATTCGGCCTGGATTTCTCCTATCTTGTTCCGGTTAAAAGCAACAATCCATTACAAAATACACTTCAGTTTACCCTTCACTTCAACTTCGACCAGACCAAAAAAACACAGGGAGAAAAAGAGACCGGAGGGACAAACTAGTTCCATCATTCCATTACCTTTTCAATTATGTTCCGGATAGGCTTCGGCTTCGATACACACGCATTGGAACCCGGTCACGAATTCCGGCTGGGAGGCGTTAGGATACTGCATGACAAAGGAGCGACCGGGCATTCGGATGCCGATGCCCTCATTCACGCCATTATTGATGCGTTGCTGGGAGCGGCGGGTCTGCGTGATATCGGGACTCAATTCCCCGACAAGGCGGCCGAATTCAAAGGAATCGACAGCAAGATACTGCTCGCTGCCACAATGGATTTGATCCGGGCGAAGGGATTCACCATCGGGAATATCGACTCCACCGTGGTACTCCAGGCACCCAAAATAAATCCCTGTATTCCCTCTATGACCGAAAGCCTTGCAACCGTCATGAAAATCGGTGCAGACCAACTTTCCATCAAGGCGAAAACGAGCGAGAAGCTTGGATTTATCGGAAGGGAAGAGGGGATTTCAGCTTATGCCGTGGTACTGCTTGAGAAACGTGAATCCTGAAAGTTGATGCGGTGATACGTTACGTGGTGCATCCGGCAGGTTCTGTTGAACGAACGCATGCCGTATGGGCACCACTACCTGGTTTTTTCTGAAGTTCCGTAAATATTTATCCTGAAGTCATCGATCAGCAGCGGTTTTTTACCGGTTGTCCAGATATAGATTTTCAGGATCCCATCAGGGTTGGTGATTTCGGGAGTCATCAGTGAAAAGGAGACCTTTCGCCATTGTTTGATACACTGCACCGGGACATCATTGAGGTGAAAGCCCTGCCACCAGTTTTCACCCGGTATGATCGAATCCATGCTCAGCACGATCATGGCGGTGTTGCTTGCGCCTTTCACACTGTCCCATACCATCAGTTCGCCCTCTACATACCACGAAGCCGGGACCTTTCCCAACTGCCTGGCCCTGACCGAAACGCCTGAACTGAACTGGTTCAGCGAATCAAGGTAGCCTGTTTTCTTACCCGAGAAGGCGGCCGGCGTTGAAACTTCCGTCAGGTTTTTCCAATTTTCACGGTTTGTCTCGAAATTGTTGAAGAGTACTTTTACAGGATGTACCTGGTCGATGCAGTAATCGGCGATCTCCTGGTTTCCGCCAAGGCTATGGACCACCGCCGAATCGGTCCGCAAAAAGACCGACTCGTATTTTTCGCGGTTCATGCTGTTGGGCTGGATCACCATATGGGTATACTGCCAGGTCTGCAGGAGGTTGAACACCGTAATGGTTGCAAGTAACACCATGATTCCGGTCAGCGCTGTTTTATTGCCGGCCGAATTCAGCAGGATCGCCAGCAGGATCGCGAAAATCCCGTAGTAATCGATAAATGCGCGCAATCCAAATCCGTCGCCGTAATACCAGTTCCACCAACTGGCAATAATCCAGGTGGCCGTGATCAGGAAAAGGGCCATACTGAAGAATTGCAGCCGGTTTTTAATCAGCAGTACGGCCAGCCCGCAAAGGGAAACCAGGATCAGGGGCGTATAGACAAAGAGCCCCTTGCGATAGCTGAATAACACATTCATGACCTCAGGCGAGAAAAAACGGAAACCTTCATGCCGGTATGACCAGAGGAAAAATTGCCCTGTCTGGATATACCAGGCAGCCACCTGGATCAGCAGGATGGCGGAAACCAGCATGAAAAACATCAGGGTCGTTCGTTTCCGCTGCCAGACCGACCTGATGTAAATCGTAAGTTGATCGTAGTTGCCTGCCAGGAACGGGAGCAGCAGGATGACAATGAAATTGGTAGGCCGGGTCAATACCATCATTCCGAAAACCAGCCCCGGGAGGAGTGCATTTCTGGCGTTCCACTCCCGGATTGCCCTGATGGTAAACCACAGGAAGCCATTGATCAGGAAAAAGGAGTAGACATGCGACATGGTGGGTTGCCACAACGAATAGTAAAAGAGGTTGGTGCCAGCCAGGATCACAATAATGGTAAGGGTTGCGACCCCCGGCCGGATGTGCAGGTGACCAAGTATCCGCGAAAGGAAGTGGAGTCCCAGCAGGAGGTAAAACAGGGCTCCCAGGCCGGCAAACAGCTGAAAAAAGAAGGAATAACCGTCAAGTTCCATTCCGAAAAGCCATGAGAAGAGCATTCCAGCCAGGAAAAATGGCAGCAGTAACACGGCCTCCCCCGTGAAATACTTATTGAAAATGAGTTTGTCCGATTTTTCGAGATAGCCTGGTTTGTATTTCCGGTAGCTCAGCAGTTTCGTTTCGCGTTTCACCACCGTTGAAAAGGTCGGGTCGTGGTCGAGCAGCAATGCCGGGAGATAGGCGTAATAGCCGCGGCCATCGCTGGTAACGATGTGTTTCCATCCGGGTGCGCCATCGTTGAAGATGCGCATATTCATGAAAAACGCCAGGAGAAAACAGCCCAGGCACAGGATAAGGATCCGTGGTCGGTTACCTGAAGACATTATGGTCAAATTAGGATTAATCCATCGCGATCATTCAACGCTCAAATTTAGGTAAGTTATCTATTTGGTAGTATGATTTATTTATCGTATTTTTGCAGTCCTTTTTAAAAAATCATAAAT
>CAIYQH010000336.1 GCA_903928285.1 uncultured Bacteroidales bacterium | reverse complement strand
GTTTAGAGTCTGCTTTGTAGTTTATTGGTTTTCTTAACAACCCTGGTCCCATAATTCAGAGATTTAATGGAACCCCAATGATCACAATGATTTACACAATGTTCACAAAGGGATTCTTGCTGTTCATGGCACTTTCATTGTGTCTCCTGGCTCCCATGCACAAGCTTCCACCTGTTTCGAACTGCTATCTACACGACACGCTCTGAACTCTTCCCTGCAAAGTTATTGGAAAGATTTAAAAACAATACGTTCTGCTGTAACCTTTTTGCTATTTGATCGTCTATTTTCGGGTTATATCCGGTTTGCGGGCCGTTTGGTCCAACACTTCAGCGTGGTTATCGATTTATTTTCGCAAGCCGGATAAAAAACATAACCTTTGGATAATATCAGGATTTATTTCCGCACATTCCTATTCGTGCAAAATTACAGGCAAACCATCTCATGATCCAGATCAGGCAAGTTCACAAATCCTACGTTACAGGGCAGAACAGTTTACATGTTCTCAAGGGTATCAACCTGGAGATCGCCCAGGGCGAGATGATCTCCATCATGGGTGCCTCCGGTTCGGGGAAATCGACGCTGTTAAATATCCTGGGTATCCTGGATGATTATGACTCCGGTGAATATTTTTTAAATGGCGAGTTCATCAACCGGCTGAGCGAGCGGAAAGCGGCCCAGTTGCGAAACAGGATGGTTGGGTTCGTATTCCAGTCGTTCAACCTTGTCTCCTTTAAAAATGCGATGGAGAATGTTGCCCTGCCGCTCTATTACCAGAATATCCCGAGAAAGAAGCGGAACCTGATCGCCATGGAATACCTCGACCGCATGGGATTGACCGACTGGGCGCATCATTTGCCCAATGAGCTGTCGGGAGGCCAGAAACAGCGCGTTGCCATCGCCCGGGCGTTGATCGGAAACCCAAAGGTTATCCTGGCTGATGAACCTACAGGGGCGCTCGATTCCAAAACCTCGCTGGAGGTGATGGACCTGCTCCAGGAGATCAACGCGACGGGAATAACCATGATCATTGTGACCCATGAACATGATATCGCGCTGCGCACTCAGAAAACCGTCAGGATCTCCGACGGGAATATCACGGAGATAGTGGTAAACAATTAGTCACCCCTCCCGGTGTTTTCCGGGACGCAAAACCCTAAAATTCAACAGGGAATGTTCGAGATCGATAAATGGCAGGAGATATACAGTACCGTCAGGAAGAACAAGCTTCGCACCTTCCTGACAGGCTTCAGCGTTGCCTGGGGGATCTTCATACTGATCGTGCTGCTCGGCTCCGGCGCCGGGCTCGAAAACGGGGTTAAGGAGCAGTTCAAAGGAGGCGCCACCAACGGCGTGTGGATCAGCAGCGGGAAAACCAGCCTGCAGTACAAAGGACTCAAGATCGGCAGGCAGATCAAATTCACCAATGAAGATTATAAATCGATCAAAACAACTGTCAGCGGGCCCGACCATATCTCGGCAAGGCTTTTCCTGGGAAACAACCTGATCTCCTACAAAAACGAGTATGGTTCCTTCTTCCTCTCGCCCTGTCATCCCGATTATGGTTTCATCAAAGAGCTGGAAATGATCCAGGGGAGGTTCCTGAATAACATCGACATCAATGAATTCAGGAAGGTGGCGGTGATCGGCGAAAAGGTGAAATCGGGGCTTTTTAAGGGAACCGACACGGTTGCCATGGGAAAATATATCAAGATCAACGGAGTGCTGTTCAAGGTGGTCGGCATTTTCAGGGATTTCAGCAGGAACGATGACGAGCAGAAGCGGGTCTATATCCCCATCTCGACGGCCCAGCGGGTGTTCCAGGGTGAGAATGTCATCAACCAGATCTCCTTTACCACCGGCGATGCCTCTGCGCAGGAGGCCGACCTGATGATTAAAAAGTCGCGGGCACTGCTCTCAAAGATGCACACCTTCGACATGGATGATAACCGGGCCGTGGACATCTGGAACAAGAACGAAGAGGTGAGGAAATTCAAATCGCTGTTTGCCGGGATCAGGCTGTTTATCTGGATCATCGGTATCGGCACCATAGTCGCGGGGATTGTGGGCGTGAGCAACATTATGATGATCGTTGTCAAGGAACGCACCAAGGAGATCGGCATCCGTAAATCGCTGGGGGCGACGCCCTGGTCGATCGTCGGCCTGATCATGCAGGAGTCGGTGGTGATCACCTCCTTTGCAGGATATATCGGACTGGTGCTGGGGGTAGCTGTGCTGGAGCTGGTTTCCAAAAAGATGCCCGCAACCCAGTTCTTCAAAAACCCGGAAGCCGATTTTTCCATTGCCATCATGGCCACTGTCATGCTGGTAATAGCAGGCGCCATTGCGGGCTTTTTCCCGGCGATGAAGGCCGCCCGGGTAAAGCCTGTGGAGGCGCTGAGGAATGAATGACGATAACCGCAATGACACCATGAAGGCACCATGAACACAAAGGATTTCATTGTGACCATTGTGTAAAACATTGTGAACTTTGTGGTTAATGTAAATGTATAAATCAGGAAACCTGTCTCCATTGGGGAAAACGACAAACAATGAAACAAAATATCAATCTGACAAAAAACAACCCATGTTTGACCTTGACCGATGGCAGGAGATCTATCATGTGCTGAGCAAGAACAAGCTCCGTACTTTTCTCACTGCGTTTGGCGTATTCTGGGGCATCTTCATGCTGGTGATCATGCTGGGATCGGGCAGGGGGCTGCAGCATGGCGTCACCCAGAATTTCGGCGACATGGCCACCAACAGCGTGTTTATCTGGACCCAGCAAACCAGTATTCCTTATAAAGGCTTTCCCCGGGGAAGAGGTTATAATTTCGAAAACGAGGATGCGATCGCACTGGCACATTCCATCCCCGAGATCAAATACCTGGCTCCCAGGATACAGGCTGGCGGATTCCGGCAATCCAACAATGTCATCAGAGGATTGAAATCGGGCATTTTCAACATCATGGGCGATTATCCCGCCTTTAACAGGATCGACCCGCTGAATTTTGTCCAGGGGCGCTTTGTCGACGACCTGGATATCCGCGAAAAACGTAAGGTTGCCGTTATCGGGACAAGGGTGGTGGATATTCTTTTCACCAAAACCGAAAACCCTGTCAACCAGTACATCCAGATCCAGGGAGTTTATTTTAAGATCATCGGGGTGTTTAAGTCAAAACGCACCGGGGAGCAGGCTGAACAGGAAAACCAGAATATCTACCTGCCCTTTACGACCCTGCAGCGGACTTACAATTATGGGAACGCCGTGGGATTTTTCTCCATCACGTCGCAGGATGACATCCCGGTGGCCGTGGTCGAACAAAAGGCCATCAGGCTGCTGAAACAACGCCACTCCATCTCCCCTGCCGACGAATCGGCGGTGGGGCACTTCAACCTGCAGAAGGAGTTTGAACAGATGCAGGGGCTCTTTTTCGGCATCAGACTGCTGGTCTGGGTTGTCGGCACAGGTACGTTGCTGGCCGGCGTGATCGGGGTCAGCAACATCATGCTGGTCGTGGTCAAGGAACGTACCAAAGAGATCGGCATCCAGCGCGCGCTGGGCGCGACTCCCAGGAATATCATCACCCAGATCATCACCGAATCGGTTGCCCTGACCACCTTTGCCGGGTATTTCGGGCTGGTGATCGGGGTTGGATTGTTGGAGCTGATCAACTATCTGCTGGGTTCAACCGGGGCCAATACCGAGATGTTTATTCATCCCGGGATCGATTTTGCTGTGGCGGTAAGGGCTTTGACGATCCTGATCGTTTCGGGAGCAGTGGCGGGGTTTATACCGGCATCGCGGGCGGTGTCGATCAAGCCGATTGATGCGCTGAGGTATGAGTGACAGTCGCTATTGTGCCTTTTTCAACACAATAGGCACAGTAGGGCACAATAGAAAAGAATTAAAAGTAAGAAAAGGTTTATATTTCAATCAGGATTAAAAATTAACCACCATGACACAAAGAAGGCACAAGGTTCACAATGAGTTCCATTGTGAATATTGTGTAAATCATTGTTTCATTGTGGTTAAATAAAACGCATAATTAACTATTACAAGGATTTAATACCCGGAAAAACTAATTCAGCTACATCCAACAAGTCAATTATTTTCCATGAAAAAATTCATCAAAATCTCGATTCTCATTCTCATCCTGGCGTTGTTTGTGGCAACACTCTTTTACCTCTACCGGAAATCCCAGGTAAAACCGGTTGTATATGCGACGGAGAAGCCCTTTTTAACCAATATCACCAAGAAGACTGTTGCCACGGGATCGGTGATCCCCCGGAAAGAGATCGAGATCAAACCTCAGGTTTCAGGGATTGTGGAGGAGATATTCGTCCTGGCAGGCAAAAATGTCAAGGAGGGCGAGGTGATCGCCCGGGTGAGGATCATCCCCGACCTGATCAACCTGAACAACGCGGAAGCCCGGCTTGAAAGGGCGAAGATCGCCTTTGACGATGCCAAGCTAAACTCCGACAGGCAGTCGAAACTCTTCAGCCAGGGGGTCATCTCAGCTGTCGACAACCAGCAGGCACAGGTCAGTTTTAAAAATGCAAAGCAGGAGGTGGATGCCTCGGAGGCAAACCTGGAGCTGATCCGCGAAGGGGTAAACAAAAAATCGGGAAAGACTACCAACACCCTCATCAGGTCCACCATCAACGGCATGATCCTGGATATCCCCGTGAAGGTTGGCAATTCGGTCATTGAAACCAACACCTTCAATGCGGGCACCACCATCGCTACCATCGCCGATGTGGGCGATATGATCTTCCAGGGGAAAGTTGATGAAACCGAAGTTGGCAAAATTAAGCCGGGGATGGACCTGCTGCTTACCATCGGGGCTATTGAAAACGACACTTTCCATGCCGAGCTGAAATATATCTCGCCAAAAGGGGTGCTGGAGAATGGTGCGGTACAGTTTGAGATCAAAGCCGATGTCAAACTCAAGGAGGAGCAGTTTATCCGCGCCGGATACAGCGCCAACGCCGACATCGTTCTCGACCGCCGCAACAACGTACTTGCCGTGAAAGAGGCCGACCTTCTTTTCCAAGGAGACTCCACCTATGTGGAGGTGGAAACGTCGAATCAGAAATTCCAGAAGAGACTGATCAAGACCGGTCTTTCCGACGGGATCAACATCCAGGTCCTGTCAGGTATTACCAATAAGGACAAGATCAAAGTCCAGCAAATGAACCCAACCGGACAGGCAAAGTAGGATCAACTTTTTTTAGCCAGAATTCAGTCCGTTTTACCAGTATTTTTCCATGTTTTACATGGATGATTTTGCTTTCATCCAACCTCCCTGACGTTTCATATCAGCGAATGTGACAATCATCGAAATTATTTGTTTTCAGTGTGTTACAGTATTAACTTTGATAATATTCAAAGATGTTAAACATGTGTTAAAAACGTAACTATTTTGTAACATTAAGGAAGGTATACCGTCAAATAGTCAATGTTCAGAAACGACAATTAACCACCTAAAAAGAGACCAACCATGAAAACAATTAATGTAATTCCAACCCTGGTTTTAACCGCCATGATCCTGGCATTCACTGGATTTTCATCCTATGCAATAAAACCTGCAATGGCTCCGGCCGAACATATTCAGAAAGTTATCAGCGAAACCGTCAAGTACCCGGCGCCCGCCCTGAAACACGGTGAAACAGGTTCGGTCGATGTACTTTTCCTGATGAATGACGACGGGCAACTGGTTATTAAAAAAGTGTGGGGCGACAATCCGGCGATTGCAGATGATATTAAAGCACAGCTCTCAAAAGTAATCTGTAAGGATGTGAAATTTCCCTATAATCAATACTACAAGATCAACATTACCTTTAAACTGGTGGGATAACCACCTTGAATCACCCTTTACAACTCATCAAAAAGCCCTGTGATCTTTCCTTCACGGGGTTTTTTATCAGGGTGCAAGCCGTTCCAGAATCCAACTCTTTCGTTCCAGCCGGTACCTGAGTCGGTCATGCAGTCTTCCCTCCCTCCCCTGCCAGAATTCAATGATGGTAGGTTTAAGGAGGTATCCTCCCCAGTTTTCAGGGCATTTGACAGGTGAATCTCCCAGGTCGAGTAAAAAACCCTCTTTCATCGCTTCCAGAAAGGGACGGTCAGGAATTACTGCCGACTGCGGCGAAACACAGGCGCTAAGCCGGCTGTCGACCGGGCGGCTGTCGAAATAGGCAACCGATTCCTTTCGTGAAACTTTTCTGACCACCCCTTCGATCCTGACCTGCCGTTCAAGGGCAATCCAGAGAAATGTCAGGGCAGCCTTCGGATTGGCAGCCAGTTGAAGCCCCTTTTTACTCTGGTAATTTGAAAAAAAGGTAAATCCGGCCTTGTCCGCCCCCTTGAGCAACACCACCCGTGCTGATACGTTCCCCTCAAGGTCGGCCGTGGAAAGAACCATGGCGTTGGGGGGATCAATTCCGGCATCCAGAGCATCCTGAAACCAGGTTGAAAACTGAATAAACGGATCGGGGTTAACAGATTGTTCATCAAGAACAGAAAAGCGGTAATCTTTGCGAAGGGACGAAAGTTTTATTGTCATTTTACACCATAAAAATTAATACTTCATGATAGGTTAAATTTAATTAATATTTATCTTTACGAAAATTTTAACCTGTCAATTATGTCTAGCAAAGTTACGAAAGCAGAACTCACTGAGTTCAAAAAAAACAAAGATACTATTAAACTATT
>CAIYQH010000335.1 GCA_903928285.1 uncultured Bacteroidales bacterium | reverse complement strand
TGTGCTTCACAGGGTCGCGGGAACTTTTCCGTCCCCCTTCAATAGGGTGGGTAATATTTTATATTTTTACCCTGTTAAAAAACCAGGCGGTTCATCATGACAAAAAGCAACACACCAGCCCAACCAATAAGGATTCAGGAGAAGAATAATCCCGAAATGGTTCCCTCATGGCTGACCAATCCTGGTCAGTTCCTCTCCTCCAGGTCATTTCAGTATGCCCTCATTATCGTGGTGGTTACCTTCCTGGCATTTTTCCCGGCCCTGCGAAGCGGCTTCATGCAAACCTGGGACGACGAGAAATATGTCACGGCAAACCCTGTCGTCAGGGAACTTAGTGTGGTACATATCGGGCAGATGTTCACCAGACCGGTCAACGGCAGTTATGTCCCGCTGCCATTACTCTCCTTTGCCATTGATTACAAGCTTTTTGGCAACAATCCATTACCGTTTCATGCCACCAACCTGATCCTGCATATCTTGTGCGCCCTCCTTGTGTTCAGGATACTCCGCCTGCTGAAGGTTGATCCGCTCTATGCCCTTTTCGGCGCCATGCTTTTCGGGATCCATCCCATGCGCGTGGAATCGGTTGCCTGGATCTCCGAGCGGAAGGATGTGCTTTACAGCCTCTTTTACCTGTCGGCTATTATTACCTATATCCGCTATATTACCGGTTCGACGCGCGAACCAAGGTTCCTGCGATACAGCATCCTGTTGTTCGCCGGGGCCCTGTTGTCGAAAATCGAAGCCGTCACCCTTCCGCTTACCTTGCTGCTGGTTGATTTTCTGATGCAGCGACCCCTGCGGTTAAAGCTGCTCACCGAAAAGATACCCTATTTCATCCTGTCACTGCTGTTCGGAGCGCTGGGGTTATATATCATCTACCGGGTCGGAATTCATTCCCCGGGGTTCCTGAAAGCAGAGCAGGCCTTAGGCTTTACCAACCGGTTTTTTTACGGATTGTATGCCATCACCGGCTATTTGTTCAAATTCGTGATCCCCTGGCCACAAAGCGTCATCTATCCCTATCCCGCCCTGGCCGGAATCAACCTGGTCTGGATCCGGTTTGTGAACCCGGCCGTGATCGTCCTGCTGGTCTTCCTCGTCTGGCGCAGCTATAGAAAAAGCCGCGCCGTGGTCTTTGGCCTCCTTTTCTTCCTGGTAAACATCCTGTTCCTGCTCCAGATTTTCGCCCCGGGAGCTGAATTTTTTGCCGACCGCTATACCTATATCCCTTACCTGGGATTGATTTTTATCGTGGTTTGGTTTGCCGGGAAGGTAGTCGAAAAAAACAACTCCGCGAAAACCCTGGTCATGGGCATTTTGACAGCATACCTGGCGGTTTGTATGGTCATGACCTACGCACGCACCAGGGTTTGGAACGACGGGATAACCCTTTGGAGCGACGTTATCAGCCAGTACCCCGGAATGAAAATGGAACCCTATGTTAACCGGGGGATTGCCTATACCTTTAACCGTGATTGGGACCGGGCGCTGGATGATTTTACCATGGCGCTCTCGATCGGCCCTCCCTCGGCAGGGGTTTATGCCGACAGGGGTATGGTTTACGGGTTTGTCAATCAGCCGGAGAAGGCGCTGGCCGATTTTTCAGGCGCCATCCGCCTCGATCCCGAAAATGTGAAGGCGCTCTTCAACAGGGGCGTTACCTATGGAAACATGGGACAAAACCGGGAGGCCATTGCCGATTTCACAAAGGTGCTTGCAATGGAGCCCTCCTACGCATCGGCCTACAGCGCCCTGACGACCCTGCTGATGGAGGAGAAAAAGTATGATACCTGCCTGATCCTGGCCGAACAGGGAATCAGGCTGGAACCCGACAGGCCCGAATTGTATGCCATTCTCGGAAACTGTGAATTTGAAACCGGCCAGACCGATAAGGCTGTTGAAAACTTCCGCCATTGCCTGAGGATCGACAATGCCAGTCTGGATGCCTTCCTGGGACTTGCCGCCGCATATGTGGTCAGGGATGATTATGACAATGCCCGCCGTAACCTGGGATTTGCCATTGAGGCGGCACAGCAAAAAGGGATCAGCCTCTCCGGCGTTGCCGACATTGAAAAAGCGGGAATCGGGCTCCCCGCCAGGAAAAAAGAGGCCCTGATCAGGTTGCAGTCACATAAATGAAATTCATATGGAAAAACTGACTTTTTTTGGAGTTGGCCCTAAGATTGGCAGGATTACCCTGCCCTGGCTGGCCATAACCCTGGTATTGAACCACTTTTTTCACAGCCTGTTCACCTTTGGCGATTCCTTCAGGGAGCCATTGCTGATCGCCGGACTTATCCTGCTTGCCATTGCCCTGCTGTTTTACATTGCCTCGGTCAGGGTGATGCTTCCTGGGATCCGTAACCACAAACTGGTTAAAAACGGCCCTTACAGGTTATGCCGCAACCCCCTTTATGCTTCGCTGCTCCTGTTTCTGGTGCCTGGGCTGTCGCTGCTCCTGAACTCCTGGCTGATTTTCACCACTGTTCTCGTTGGTTACCAGGCATTCAGAAACTATATCCATGAGGAGGAGGAGATGCTCAGGCGTATTTTCGGGGAGGAATATCAACAATACTATGAGAAAACCTCTTCCATCATTCCATTTCCTTTTGGCGGCGCCCGGCCGCCGCGCGGG
>CAIYQH010000334.1 GCA_903928285.1 uncultured Bacteroidales bacterium | reverse complement strand
GTTATTGCGGATGGTCGTGCACCACGTGACGGAAAGTTCATAGAACGAATTGGCATCTACAATCCCATTACAATACCCGCGGAGATTGAACTCAATTTCGAAAAGGCCCTTGACTGGCTGAAGAAAGGCGCTCAACCTACTGAAACCGTAAAAGCCATCCTGGCTTACAAAGGTGTTTTATACAAGAACCACCTGCTGAAAGGCGTCGAAAAAGGCGCTATGACCATAGAACAGGCCGACGTTAAATTCCAGACATGGCTTGATGAAAAACACCTGAAGATCTCCAGCAAGAAGAACGAACAGGATCTGACCTCCAAAAATTCCAGGAAGGCACTTCTTGAAGCTGAAACAAAAGTCAACGAAGCAAAGGCTGATGCCATTGCCCAGAAACTGAACAAAGCCCGTCTCGACGAAGCAGCCCAGGCTGCCGAAGCAAGGGAGGCCCGTGAAGCTGCCCAGGCTGCCGAAGCTTCAAAATTAGCCGAAGCGCTTGCCGCCAAAGCCGCTGAAACCGCCGAAGCCGCCGCCGAACCGGTAGCCGAAGCAACACCCGAAGCTCCTGATGCCACTCCGGAGACCGAATAATCCTGCCGACGGCAAGAGATGCTTGAAATATTCCTCCAATGAATAAAGATGACTTTTTCTACCTGGGAAAGGTTCTTAAAACCCACGGTAATAAAGGTCAGGTGATGGTCCTCCTCGATGTGGACGATCCTGAAGAATACGAATCACTGGAATCCGTTTACCTTGATCTGCAGGGCGAACGGATTCCTTTTTTTATCGGCAGCCTTGAATTGAAGCACAACCGGAAGGCGGTTGTCAAATTCGACGACTTCGACACCATCGAAGATGCGGAAAGCCTTCAGGGATTGGAGATGTACCTCCCTGTCACGGCGCTTCCCGCGCTGAAGGGCAACCAGTTCTATTTCCATGAAATCATCGGTTACCGCGTTGTCGACGGGCATCACGGCGATATCGGCATCATCGAGGATATCCTGGAAATGCCTCACCAGTCGCTGTTCCAGATCCGTCACGGGGAGAAAGAGATCCTGATTCCGGTGGTGGATGACATCATCCGGACTGTTGACAGGAAAAAGAAACTGCTATTGATCGAAGCTCCCGACGGACTGATCGAAATCTATCTTTAAAGTCATCATGGCCTTTATTTTCAAACAATTTGAGGTTGAAGACCGGCAAAGCACCCTGCGCGTGGGGACCGATGCCATGCTGCTTGGCTCCTGGGCCTCGCCCATACATGCCACCCGCATCCTCGATATCGGCACAGGCTGTGGCGTGCTGGCGCTGATGATGGCGCAAAAATCGGGGGCCGCCATCGACGCAGTCGAAATCGATCTTGCCTCGGTGAACGAAGCCCGCGGCAACTTCGACCGCAGCCCCTGGCCAAAGAGGATCTCTGTCATTCATGAATCATTGCAGCGCTTTGCAACCGCAGCAGAACCCACCTATGACTTCATCATAACCAATCCCCCCTATTTTTCCAATTTTCTTAAGTCCCCCGATTCCCGGAATAACCATACCCGTCACGACCTCAGTCTGACAAAGGAGGAACTGGTTCAGTCGGTGCTGAAAATCCTGACTGCGGATGGCGTTTTCACGCTGATCCTGCCTGCCGGTGTTGCAGAACTGTTTATTACGATGGCCAGAACAGGGGGTTTGTTCCTGCATCGGAGACTGGATGTGAGCGCAACTCCGGCCTCCCCGCCCCTGCGCACATTGATGGAATTTGGCAGAATGGAAGGCAGACTTACGAATGAACCCACCTTGTGTCTTAGGGACGACTCGGGAGGTTATATGCCGGAATATCTCCTGCTCACCGCTGAATTTCATTATTTTCATCCGGGCGGGCATCATTCCGGACAAGCCGGGAGCTGAGTCCTGGTAATACCATATAGAATCATTACATAAGGCTTATGAAAAACCATGGGAGTCATTTTCCTATCATCGATTGTATAATATTCCGATGTTTTTACTGAGAATCAAGTTCCCATAATGAATGTGATAAGTTTAACCACAATGTTCACAATGAGATTCTATGTGTTCATTGTGCCTTCATTGTGTCATTGTGGTTAAAGAGCAATCTGGATTTTGAAAATAAAACAGGATTTTGCCCAATCGAAAAAGGAGGAATGTGTCAGCTTTTTAATATAATTTTGCAGATGCAAATATCTCCTTATGGATCAAACCCGGTTTTTCAGACTTCAACGATGGTGGTTAACATCCATGATATTTCTCATTACTTTTTTCACCGGCACCCCGGAAATGCAGGCTCAGCCTGTTGCCCTGAGAATCGGGGTTTCAAAGAGCTTCCCCAACTATGAGAATTGGCTGAAGCGGTCCGATCCAAACATTATCCCTGTTAACCTTTACCTTATGCCCATTGATTCGGCGGTAAGGGAGCTGAGCCGTTGTGCGGGCCTGCTGCTTACCGGTGGGGAAGATGTTTACCCGGGATGGTATGGCAGGGAGGCTGATACCTCCAGGTGTACCGAAATGAACCGCCATCGCGACAGCCTCGAAATGGCGCTCATCGCCCGGGCGATGAACGAACGAATCCCTGTTTTTGCTGTTTGCAGGGGGGAACAGATCCTCAACGTTTTTATGAAGGGGAACCTGCTCATCGATATCCCGCAGGACATAGGAAAAAAGGTAATCCATCAAAGCGACGACTATCTTCATTGTTTCCACGATGTAACCATTTCGGCAGGGACCCTTCTATCGGCCATCAGCAAATGTGATACCGGGCGTGTCACCTCGAACCATCATCAGGCTGTCGGCCATTTATCGCCCATGCTGAAAGCCAATGCATTTTCGCCCGACAATTTGGTAGAAGGTTATGAATGGAAGCAACCAAAGGGCAAAACATTTTTGATGGGGGTGCAATGGCATCCCGAACGAATGGAAAAATCAAACCCGCTGTCGGGGCCCCTTGCCGACGAATTTGCCAGGCAGGCTGCCCTTTTTGCAGCATCACATTCATTAAAAACAAAGTAATGCGGATACACGACCTTTACCTGCACGGAATTACTGTATTTATGGGCTTTTTCGCCATGCTGAACCCTGTGGGGAACCTCCCGATTTTCCTCGGCATGGTAAAGGATTTTGATAAAAAGACCCAGAACAGGGTGGCATTCAGGGCCACCGCCACTGCCTTTATCATCATCGCCATCTTCAGCATCTTCGGGCATATCATCTTCAGGGTTTTCGGCATTACCGTGCCCGCCTTCCAGATTGCCGGCGGGATCATCGTGTTCATCATCGGCTTCCAGATGCTGAATGCCAAGGAAAATCCCATCCACGCCCAATCGGCCGAAGAGAAACAGATGATGACCCAGGTTGCCAACGACATGGCCATTACCCCGCTGGGTATCCCGCTGCTGGCCGGACCGGGGACCATCTCCACTGCCATGAATTTTGTAGGGGCTGAGAAATCGATGAAGAACGTCGTCATGGTGGTGGTCATTTTCGGCATCATGTGCCTGATCACCTATTTCCTTTTTATCTCCTCCCGGATTATCGCCTCCAAGATCAGCCCGGGCATGCTCAAGGTGGTTTCCCGCATCATGGGACTGATCCTGGCCGTGATCGCGGTTCAGATGATGATTAACGGAATAGAGGGAACCATCGATATCTTTAACCAGCCAGGATGATGAAAACCAAATGGATCCTATTCGTATTGACAGCTTTCCTGCTGTCTGCCTGCCACAATGTAAAAACAGAATACTGGGGAAACGGGAATAAAAAAACCGAGATTACCGTCAAAGGCGACAGCTACGAGGGCCCTGCCCGGTATTGGTATGAGAACGGGAATCTTCAGACCACCTGTACCTATAAAAACAATAAGATCGACGGGATTTTCAGGAGTTATTATACATCGGGCTATATCCAGCTGGAGCAAAATTACAGCGGGGGCCATCTGAACGGGATCACCAGAACCTTTGACCGCTCAGGGAAACTGGTATCCCAGTCGTTTTTCGTGAACGACACCCTGAACGGCCGCTATAACGAGTTTTACCCCAACCGGCTGATGAAGACCGACGGCAACTATATCCACGGGCTGCTGGATGGTCCCTGGCTTTATTATGATGCTGGCGGACTGGTGGTTGGAGAGGGACTTTTCACCCTTGGCGATGGTGTTCAGAAGTCCTATTACGAAAACGGGATCACCAAACAAATAACCCACTATATAAAGAACCTGAAGCACGGTGAAGAGGTGTTCTACAAGGCTGACGGATCGATCGATATCATCAATAAATTCGATCACGGAAGGTTGCTGGATAAGGTTTCCCGATAATTATTTCAATGTTTTTGTTTGGTTAATTTCCTTAAACTCTGTACTTTTGCATTTGTTATTTTCTTCACAAATCCTGCTGAATAACCACATAACAATAACTGGTCAATAATCACTTAAACTGAATTAACATGAACTTAGAGAAAATCATGAACAACCTGGAGAAAAAACATCCGGGTGAGAATGAGTACCTCCAGGCTGTAAGGGAAGTTCTGGAATCGATCGAAGAGGTTTACAATGAAAACCCTCATTTCGAAACGGCAAACATCATTGACAGGCTTGTCGAGCCTGATCGTATTTTAACCTTCAAGGTATGCTGGGTCGATGACAGCGGAAAAGTACAGGTGAACCTTGGTTACAGGGTTCAGTTCAACAATGCAATCGGTCCCTATAAAGGCGGGCTGCGTTTTCACCCGAGTGTGAACCTCAGCATCCTTAAGTTCCTGGGTTTTGAGCAGATTTTCAAGAACAGCCTCACCACGCTGCCCATGGGCGGAGCAAAGGGAGGTTCCGATTTTGATCCCAAGGGAAAGTCAAATGCCGAAATCATGCGTTTCTGCCAGTCATTCATGCTGGAGCTTTGGAAACTGATCGGTCCCGAAACAGATGTACCTGCCGGCGATATCGGCGTAGGCGGCCGCGAAATCGGGTTCCTCTACGGGATGTACAGGAAACTGGCCCGTGAAAACACCGGTGTTCTTACCGGGAAAGGCCTTAACTGGGGCGGAAGCCTCATCCGTCCGGAAGCAACCGGCTTCGGGGCAGTCTATTTTGCAAAGGAGATGCTGGCAACCAAAGGCGAATCCTTCAAGGGTAAAGTTGTGGCTATCTCCGGTTTCGGCAATGTTGCCTGGGGTGCCACCATCAAGGCAACCGAACTGGGTGCCAAAGTCGTGACCATCTCCGGTCCCGACGGGTATATCTATGATCCCGATGGAATCTCCGGCGAAAAGATCGACTACCTGCTCGAGCTGAGAGCCTCCAATCAGGATATTGTGAAACCCTATTCCTATGAATTCCCGAATGCACAGTTTCATCAGGGCAAACGCCCGTGGGAGGTCAAATGCGATATCGCGCTTCCCTGTGCAACCCAGAATGAACTGGGCAAGGATGATGCAGCCAACCTTATTAAAAACGGGGTAATCTGCGTTGCCGAAGGCGCCAATATGCCCAGCACACCAGAGGCTATTGAACTGTTCCTGGCCAACAAGGTCCTCTTTGCCCCTGGTAAAGCGGTGAATGCTGGCGGTGTCGCCACTTCCGGCCTCGAAATGGCCCAGAATGCCATGAAGCTCAGCTGGCCCATGAAAGAGGTTGACGAACGTCTGCACCACATCATGTGCAGCATCCACGATGCCTGTGTTAAATATGGCAAAGGCAGCGATGGTTATGTCAATTACGTAAAAGGCGCCAATGTGGCCGGCTTCCTCAAGGTCGCCAACGCCATGCTGGACCAGGGGGTTATTTAACCTGTCCCCCCGCGGGGGAATGATACAATGAAAAAATCCCGGCCCACCTGCCGGGATTTTTTTTACCTTTGGCCATGCAATTTGTCAACCCATTTTTTTTAATTGCCTTAGGTACACTGGTGATTCCGGTGCTTATCCACCTTTTTAATTTCCGGAAATTCAAAAAGGTCTATTTCACCAATGTCCGTTTCCTGCAGGAGATCCAGCAGGAGACAAAAAAGCAGTCGCAACTCCGGCAACTGCTTATCCTGGCAGCACGGCTGCTGGCAATCGCCGCCCTGGTCTTCGCATTTGCCCAGCCCTACCTTCCTGCTTCGCGACAACAAAAGCGGATTACGGGCCAGCGTGCCGTTAGCGTTTATCTCGACAACTCCTTTTCGATGGAGTCGGTGTCGGCCGACGGCAAATTGTTTGACCTTGCCAGGGCCAAGGCATTGGAGATCGTTTCGGCCTATTCCCCCTCCGACCTGTTCATGCTGGTGACCAACGATTTCGAGGGGCGGCATCAGCGGTTCGTCAGTTCTGAAGAGTTTACCAAACTGGTGGAAGAGGTCCAGATATCCGCCGCCACCAGGAATCTTTCCGAGATTTTTAACCGCCAGTCGGACATGATCCCGGGGGCACAGAACATGAACTTCGATGCCTACGCCATTTCCGACTTCCAGAAAACAACTGCCACACTGGCCGGGGCCAGGCCAGACTCCACCATCAGCTGGTTCCTGGTCCCCCTGTCTGCCGACAAAAAAGACAACCTCTTCATCGATTCGGTCTATTTCCCCTCACCGGTACATCAACCCGAACAACCTGCCAGGCTGATGGTGCGCATCACCAACGCATCGGGAAATTCCCTTGAGAAGGTACCCGTGAAACTCACCATCAACTCGGTGCAAAAGGCATTGTCGAGTTTCGACATCGGCCCTGGTGCTACGCTGGAGCTTCCCCTTTCCTATACTGAAAACACTTCCGGCATCCAGTATGGCCAGGTAGAGGTGACGGATTACCCGATCGTTTACGACGACAAGTTTTATTTTTCCTACCCGATCCTTCCTTCGATCCCCGTGCTGAGCATCAATGACAAGGAAAGCAACCATTTCCTGGACGCACTTTTTTCAGGCGACTCAGCCGTTACTTATACCAACAGCCCTGTCAACCAGCTTGATTACAGCAGGATATTTTCCAATTCGCTGGTAATTGTAAACAGTCCCGAAGAACTCTCGTCAGGACTGGTCAGGGAGATAAACCGGTTTGTCAGGAACGGGGGCAGCCTTGCGCTGTTTCCCCCTGCCAGGGGAAGGGTTGACTCTTACAATACCCTGACTTCCCTGTTAAACCTTACCGGCTATACCGTGACAGATACCGCGCGCCAGCGGATTGCCTTTGTCAATACCGAAAGTGAAATTTTCAGTGGCGTCTTCGAAAAAAACAGCAGCGGCAAGGTTGTACTGCCCGACAATATTGACCTTCCGATGGTCAACAAATATTACAGGATCCCTGCGGATATGCCTAACAGGGAGGAGGTCTTGCTTAAGTTGCAGAACAACCAACCCTACCTGGTCACTGCACCTGTCGAAAAAGGGAAAGTTTACCTTTTCGGCAGCCCCCTGGATGAATCGTGGTCAAATTTCCCGAAACATATGATCTTTGTGCCCACCCTCTATAAGATTGCCTTGCTGAGCAACCCCGCCTATCCCTTGTTTTATACACTTGGCGACAATCAAACCGTGATGGTTCCGGGGGATACCGTTTCTGAAACCAACCTTTGCAAATTAAAGAAACTGAACTCGGCCTTCGAGATCATCCCCGAGGCCAAACGCTCGGGCAGCAACCTGGAGCTCTTCCTGCACGACCAGGTAAAAGAGGCGGGATTTTACAATGTCGCCATCGGACAAAAGGTCAATTCAGGACTCTCCTTCAATTACAACCGGAAGGAGTCGGACCTTGCCTGCTATACCGCTTCCGAACTTGAGGACCAGGCCCGGCGGCAGTCGATCAAAGATATCCACATCATCAAAGGGAAAAAGAGTTCCCTGGTACAGGAGATCAGGCAGATAAAGCAGGGAACGCCATTGTGGAAACTGTTCATCATACTGGCGCTGGTGTTTCTGGGTATCGAAATTGCGCTGATACGGCTGCTGAAATAAGGCTCAGATAATCACAATTACCACCTTCCTCATTATGCAATCCTGCCGTTTTAGCGTGGTTCCTGCATAAATCCCAGGCTTTGGGTCTGGAAAATTAATATTATCTACCTGTTTCCTTCCATCATGAAAAATTCAAGGCGCATGCTCACACTGACAACCATAACAAATTAAAATCCTGTTATATACAAAACACAACTAATAAATAATAGGTTTTAACTCCATCATCACGTAATTTTGTATAGAAAAGGTGCACCAGGAAGTATTCCAGGGATTCCTTAATATGATCACGAATGATAACATACGGGAAAATGAAAAATTCTGCGACCCTTATAATTTCATTGCTGCCGTTCCTCCTTTCGGTTACCCTGCTGACAGGTCAACCTGCCAATGCACAGACCACCAAGACCGTCGGAGGGTCTGGCGCCAATTATTCTACGCTGAAACTCGCCTTTGACGCCATCAATGCGGGTACCATAACCGGCGCCATTACCCTGCAGATAACCGGAACCACTTCCGAAACGGCTTCGGCTGTGCTGAATGCCAACGGAAGCGGCAGTGCAAATTACACATCCGTTAACATTTACCCCACCGTTACCGGCAAAACCATCAATGGCAATATCGCCGGGCCGCTGATCGACCTGAATGGCGCCGATTACGTTGTATTCGACGGAAGGGTGAATGCAACAGGCGCCGCCAAAGACCTGACCATCACCAATACCAATACGGGCTACTCATCATCCACCATCAGGTTTATCAGCTCTGCCACCAACAATACCCTTAAATTCTGCACCATCAGGGGCTCGGAAATGAGCAGTTCAGCAGGTATTATCTTTTTTTCCACCGCCGCCGCAGGCCCCGGAAATGACGCCAACCTGGTCGACCAGAACAATATTACGGCTGACCCAGCGGGAAGGCCTGTCAATGCGGTATATTCAGAAGGAACGGCATCACATGAAAACAGTGAGAATACCATCAGCAACAACAATATTTATAATTTCCTCAACAATTCAACCGCATCAAACGGAATAAACCTTTTTTCCAATACGACAGGATGTACCATTTCGGGGAACAGCTTTTACGAAACAGCCACCTATGTCCCAACGGGATGGGTCGAATATGATATGATCAGGATCAATAATGTTGCTGGCGTTAATTTTGTTGTTTCCGACAATTATATCGGCGGGAGCCTCGCTTCGTGCGGCGGCACTCCCTGGACCAAGACCAACGCCAATAATAACACTTTTTATGCCATTTACGTGAATGCGGGAACCGGCACGGCTACCAGCATTCAGAATAACACCATCCAGAATATCAACTGGAGCAACTCAAATGCAACCTTATGGACCGGTATCCATATTGCCGCAGGCTCGGTCAATGTCGGCACCATTACCGGCAATACCATCGGTGCCGCCTCCGGAACCGGTTCTATCACGGTAAATGCAGGAGACAACTCTTCTTCCGTTTATTGTATAAACATAGTCAGTACCGGCACCATCAACTGCCAGAACAATATCATCGGCTCTGTCACGGCTGCCATGGCCGATGGAAATAAGGGGAACAACCTTTATGGCATTTACAAGAATCCGGGAGCAGGAACAACGACCATCAGCAACAACACCATCGGGAGCGCCGCCACCGCCAACAGTTTCCAGGCCAGTTCGACCAGCATGGGCAATGGCCAGACTGTTATTGGCATCAACAGTGACGGCACCGGGACAACGACCATCTCAGGGAATACTTTAATAAATCTGAAAAACGGCCAGATATCCTTTACGGGAAGTTCCCCCACCATCGGAATTCAGACTACCGCAGGGTCAAATACGATTCAAAATAATACCGTCGGCAGTATTTCGACAGGAAATGGTTTGTGGGGATCGGTCGGTTCAGCCTCGGTCATGGGTATCTGCCAGAAAAGTACGATGACCGGCACGCTTCAGACGGTGAACGGGAACGTGGTTTACAACATTTCCAACAACCATCCCAACCGCCTGGTACGAACCAACGGTATTTTTTACCAGGGGCCACCTTCGGGCGCCAACACCGTTTCGGGAAACTTTGTCCATGATCTCTCCCTCTCCTCCTCCGACCCCGGATCCGATATGGATGGGATCGTACTCTACGACGGCCTGACGACCTGTGCCAACAACGTTATCAGCCTGGGCACAGGAATCACGGGAGGATATGCCATTAACGGCATCTGGGATAACAGTGGCTCTACCAATAACAATAATATCTGGTTCAATACCGTGAATATCGGGGGTGTCGTTTCATCAGGCACCACCACGGCCACTGCCGCGCTGTATAATCCTGCCAGTGCATCCACCCGGAACTACCGCGACAACATCCTGAGCAATACCCGTTCGGGGGGGAGTTCTGGAAAGCACTATGCCATTTATCTCTCCGGAATCAGTGGTCTGACCATCGATTATAACGATTATTTTGCCAATGGCACCAGCGGGATTCTCGGGTTTGTGGGTTCCGATAAAACGACCCTGGCCGCTTTCAGCGCTGCCACAGGTCAGGATGCCGCCAGTTTGGCGCTCAACCCGGCCTTCATGAATCCGGGAGGCGTCAATGCAACCGATTATAAGCCAACCTGCGACAAACTGGCCGGGATTACCATCAGTACCGTGCCTGTTGACTATTTGTCGGTTCCCCGGGCCTCTAATCCTACGATGGGCGCCTTTGAAGGAACCCTGAATCTGAACATCGATGTTTATAAAGCTGGTGTGCTTCAGGCATCCTATTTGCGACTTAAAGACGTTTTTGACAAGATCAATAACGGAACGCTGACGGGAGCCCTGGAGGTCAGGATTAAAACAAGCCTCACCGAGAACGCCTCTGCGGTCCTTTATCAAAGCGGATACACTGGTTCCGGAGGAACATCCAACTACAGCACAGTCACAATTTTTCCAACAACCACTGGCCTGACTATCACAGGAGATTTCACCGCACCGCTGATCGATTTCAACGGCGCCGACAATGTAACCCTTGATGGGAGAGTCAATCAGTCGGGTTCAGCCAGGGACCTTATCCTAACCAACATCAACACGGGGGCCCCGGCTACCATCCGGTTCATTAATGCTGCCGAGAACAATACAGTTAAATACTGCTATATAAAAGGATCTGAATTGAATACAGCCGGGGGGATCATCTTTTTCTCTACAGCCACGGCGGGGAACGGGAATGACAACAATACCGTTGACCAGAACACCATTACCGCTGAATCGGCCGGCCGGCCTGTCAATGCTGTATATTCGGAAGGAACTGCCTCCCATGAAAACAGCGGTATCATTATCAGTAACAACATCCTCTATAATTTCATGAACCCAGCCCTTGCCTCCAATGGTATTTTCTTCTATTCCAATACCACGGCCTGCAGCATCACGGCCAACAGCTTTTTTGAAACAACTACCATTATTCCCTCGAATTCAGCAACCTATAATATTATTCAGATCAACAACATTGCAGGTTCCGGTTTTGTGATTTCCGACAACTATATCGGGGGAGGCGCAATACTGTGCGGCGGTGGCGCCTGGACAAAGACCAGCAACAATAACAACAGCTTTTATGCCATCTACCTCAACGCAGGAACCTCCCTGGCCTCCAGCGTCCAGAACAATACCATCCGGAATTTCTCATGGAGCAACGCCTATTCTTACGGGTGGACGGGAATTCATATTGCGGCCGGAACTGCAAATATCGGCACTGTTACCGGGAATACCATAGGATCCGGAACAGGAACAGGATCCATTACCTTCACTGCGGGCGAAACCTCCTCCAATGTTTATGGTATCAATATTGCAGGAACGGGTGTCGTTGATTGCGAAAATAATACAATAGGCGCTATCACGGCGACCGTCACGGATGGTTCTAAAGGCAACAACATTTACGGGATCAGCAAAGCGGGGGTTGGCGGAAACACCACCATCAGCAACAACCTCATCGGCAGTCTGGCGACACCCAACAGCATACAGGCCTTATCAACCAGTACAGGAAATTCTCAAATAATTACAGGCATCAGCTGTGACGGGACCGGGACAAACACTGTTTCAGGTAATACGGTAATGAACGTGAAGAGTGCCCAAATCAGCTTTACCGGCGCCTCTCCTGTCACCGGCATCCAGACCACGGCAGGGTCAAATACCATCCAAAACAACACGACCGCGCGAATAACCTCGGCGAATGCCTATTACGGTTCTCCCGGGATCAGCTCGGTTTGCGGGATCGTCCAGAAAAGTACGACAGGGGGCACCACCCAGACGGTAACCGGCAACTCGGTATATGAAATTTCGAACTCAAACACCAACAGTCATGTGCGGATCACGGGGATCTTCTACCAGGGTCCCTCGTCAGGATCCAACTCAGTTTCAGGAAACTTTGTCGTCAACCTCACCCTTTCCTCCAGCGATCCCGGCGCCGGAATTGAAGGAATTGGCCTCTACGGCGGCCCTGTCGGCAGTTATAATAATATTGTCAGCCTGGGCGCCGGAGTAACCACGGGTTATTTGATCAACGGCATCTGGGACAACGGCGGGGCTGGCAATAGCAACCTGTGGTTTAACACAGTATATATCGGCGGTACTATTTCATCAGGAAGCACATCCTCAACAGCTGCAATCTATAGTGCATCCGGCAGTTCGACCCGGAATTACAGGGATAATCTCCTGTTCAACAGCCGGTCGGGCGGTACTACAGGAAAACACTATGCCCTCTGGCTTGCAGGAACCACCACCCTGACCATCGATTATAACGATTATTACGTTACCGGCTCCAATGGTGTGCTGGCTTATATCAACGGGGATAAAACAACCCTGGCCGATCTGAAGGCTGCCACCGGGCAGGATGCCAACAGCATTTCTTTAAACCCCGGGCTCGCAAACCCCGGCGGGAGTAACGCAACGGATTATATTCCCACCGCAATTCTGCCCGGGACAGCCATCAGCGGGATTACCACCGATTATTCAGGTTATAGCCGTGCTGCCACGCCTACCATCGGCGCTTATGAGAGGACACTGAACATCGATGTTTACAAATCGGGTGTTTTCCAGGCTACCTATGCCCGGCTTAAAGATGCCTTCGACAAGATCAACAACGGGACACATACGGGTGCTCTCGAGATAAAGATAAGGGCTGGTACGACAGAACCTGCCACTGCAACGCTTTACCAGAGCGGGTACACCGGTTCCGGCGGGACATCGTCCTACTCATCGGTCAACATCTATCCAGCTGTAAACGGGATTTCCATCACGGGAAACCTGGCTGCACCGCTGATCGACCTGAATGGCGCCGTCAATGTGACCATCGACGGGCGCGTCTTCGCAACAGGTTCCTCAAAGAGCCTGGTGATCAGCAACACCAGTACCTCTGCGGCTGCCGGAACAGCAACCCTCCGCCTGATCAACGACGCCTCTTCCAACACCATTAAATATTGTACTATCAAAGGTTCAACCACCAATGCATCTTCCGGGGTTGTAGCCATAACCACCACGTCTGGAACCACCGGCAATGGCGCAAATTCTATCGATAACAACAACATAACGAATGCGGCTGATGCCAACCGGCCGGTAGCAGCGATCTATTCCTCCGGCACACCCGCAAAGGACAACACCGGGAACAGTTATACCAATAACAACATCTATGATGTCCTGAACAGAACCACCACCTCCAATGGCATTAATATCGGCACTTATGCAACCACCGAAACCATCCAGGGAAACAGTTTCTATGAAACCATGCCCTTTGTGCCCGCAGCAGGCGTATCTTACAGTATCGTCAGGATAAATAATTCTTCAGGAAACGGCTATACAGTGTCGGGGAACTATTTTGGCGGGAGTGCAGCCCAATGCGGCGGTACAGCCTGGTCGAAGACGGCGGCCGCCGATAATGGTTTTTACGCCATTAACCTTACGGTCGGTACAACAACAGCCAGCAGTGTGCAGGGGAATGTGATCAGGAATTTTGCATGGAGTAACCAGGGCGCTGCCGCATGGACCGGTCTCCAGTTATCCTCGGGCGCGGTGAACATCGGGACCGTTAACGGCAACATCATCGGGGCCTCTTCCGGCACAGGATCCATCATCGTTACCGGCGGAGCGAACGGTACTGCCGTTTACGGGATGAATATTGCCGGAGCCGGTGCCATCGTTTGTCAGAACAACACGATCGGGGCCATCACGGCCGACAATACCGATGCCACCGCCGCCAGTTCGGTCTATGCGGTCAGCAGGAGCAACACAGGGACAAACACCTTCAGCAACAATGTGATCGGCAGCACCTCCACCGCCAATAGCATCCAGGCGATTTCAGCTTCGACTGCCAATGCCCAGAATGTGTACGGTTTTTATAATTCCACAGGAGGAACCTTTTTCGTCAGCAACTGCACCATCGCCAACCTTACCAACGGTACTACCAATGCGAACAGCGCAACGACAGGGGTCGTCAACGGTATTGCCTCATCCTTTGGCATAAACACCATCACAGGCAATACCATCCGGAACCTGACCAATGCAAACGCAAACAATTCGTCAGGCAATAACGCATCGGTTTGCGGGATCGCCCTGACCAGCATCAATACGCTGAACACCATTACCGGGAATACGGTTTACGCACTGACCAATACCAATGCCTCTTTCAGCGGAAGTGTTACAGGCTTGTACTTTGGATCTGCCGGTTCCTCCCATATTGTATCAGGCAACTTCATTCACAGCCTTTCCGTGAACGGCGCTTCATCATCCGCCTCCATTTACGGGATAAAGATCAACACTGGGGCCACCACCTATTTTAACAATATCATCAATATAGGAGGCAATACAGCAACTACCCTCTATGGCATTTATGAAACCGGCACTACCGGCAATAACAACAACCTCTACTTTAACAGTGTCTATATCGGTGGAGCGCCGGCCGCCGGAGCGCTGAACAGCTATGCTTTATACAGTGCCGTTTCAACAAATACGAGGAACTTCAGGGATAACATCTTTGAGAATGCCCGGTCCGACAATGGCTCGACAGGCACCCACTATTGCGCCTACTTCAATTACGGAGTGAACACCAATCTTACCGTTGATTTCAACGACTACTATGCTCCCGGAACCGGCGGGGTGCTGGGTTCCTACAACGGGGCCGATGTTACCACGCTTCCTTTGATATCCGGTAAAGACGCAAGCAGTCTCAATCTTAATCCCCAGTTCGCCAATGCCGGCGGGACCACCCCGGCGGATTACTACCCTGCTTCCGATAAACTTGCGGGTACGACCATAAGCTCAATAACCACCGACTATAATGCCTTAACCCGGGCCGGGACCCCAACCATGGGAGCCATCGAAGGGAGCCTGAATCTCAATGTTTCTGTTTACAAAGCCGGATTGCTCCAGGCCCGCTATACCGCGTTAAAATATGCCTTCGACCGTATTGACGACGGAACCCATACCGGGGCGCTTGAAATCAGAATTTCGGGAAACACATCGGAACCATCTTCCGCCATCCTCTTCCAGAGCGGATACACAGGCGCCGGGAGTACATCAAACTACAACTTCGTGCTGATCTATCCCACGGTTCCGGGTTGTACCATTTCAGGAAACCTGGATGCACCGCTGATCGACCTTTATGGCGCCGATAATGTAACGATCGACGGGAGGGTGAATGCCACCGGCTCAGCTGCCAGCCTTACCCTTGCCAATTCCAGTACAGGATCCTCCTCCTCCAACGCAACGCTGCGTTTTTACAATTCTGCCGAGAACAACCTGATCCGTTACTGCAACATCCAGGGCTCCTGCACCAGCACCGCCACCGGGATGATCAATTTCAGCTCGGCAAGTTCGGGCAATGGCAACGACAACGACATCATCGAATATTGCAATATCTCCAATGCAGGCGGCAACCGGCCTGTCAACACCCTTTTTGCAAACGGAACCGCCTCGCACGAAAACAGCGGGGATATCATCAGGGATAACAACTTTTTTAATTTCATCAACCCCGGGATCAGCTCCTACGGAATGAATATTGCCTCAAACGATATTGGATGGACCATCTCCGACAACAGTTTTTACGAAACCACCGTCGTGATCCCCTCGGCGGCCGTCAGCTATAATGTCATCAGGGTGATGACCGGCGACGGCCACCTGATCAGCGGCAACTATATCGGAGGCAGCACAAGTCACTGCGGGGGAACCCCGTGGACGGTGAATTCAAACACACCCCATTATTTTTGCGGGATCTATATCGGCAGTGCAACAGGCACCACCAATACAATCCAAAACAATTTTATCCAGAACATCAGCTATACCAGCATCCAGTCAAACCCATGGGACGGGATCTTTGTTTATTCGGGTAATGTTAATGTTATAGGGAATACCATCGGGGCCACCACCGGTACGGGATCAATCGTAATATCCACCCCGGCGGCGGCGGCAAGTGCCACGGTAACAGGTGGCGTGGTAACAGCTCTTACCCTGATTGGCGGTGGAAGCGGCTATACGACGCCACCCATTATTACCTTTTCAACCTCCGGCAGCACCACACCAGCCACGGCAACCACTACCATCGCCGGCGGGGCGGTAACCGCCATCAACCTGACCAGCGGGGGAAGCGGTTATACAGGCGTTCCTTCCGTCGTTTTCGACGGGCAAACGAACGGATATTCCACTTCACATGGCATGATCCAGAACAGCGCTGGTACTGTCAACATTACTGGGAATAACATTGGTTCCATCACCACGGTCGGTTCTCCCTGGTATTCCCATGGCTTTGAGTCCATCTATGTCAGGGGAATCGTTGCAAACACAACATTCACCAATAACCTTATCGGCAGTCTCACCACGCCAAACAGCATCTTTGTCAGTTCAACCGCCTCCACATCCCTGACAAAACAGGATGTCTATGGCATCTACAGCTCCGGCATCGGAACTACCATCATCACCTGCAATACGATTGCGAACCTTACCAATGCCTATACCGGTCTGAATTCCCTATCCCGCACCAGGGGAATCGCCACCATCGCAGGGTCAAACAGCATTACAAATAATACCGTCAGAAATCTTACCACCTCAAGCAAGCAGTCCTCCAACGCATCGTCTGCTTCCGTCATCGGGATTGCACAAACCTCGGCAACGGCATCCACAACCCAGACGGTCACCGGGAATACGGTATATTCTCTTTCCAATAACAGTCCTACCGCCCAGGTATTTGTTACCGGTATCTATTATACAGGACCCGCGACAGGCACCTTTACCGTATCGGGAAACTTTATCTACGGACTTTCTGTTGCCTCTTCAGACCTGACCTCCAGCCTGCGGGGCATCGATCTTAATAATGGCAATGTAACCTGTTACAACAACATTGTCAATCTGGGCACGGATGTTGCCATTGGCTGTAAAATCAATGGTATCTGGGAAGAGAGCACGGCTGCGACCTACACAAAAAGCATCCTGTTCAACAGCGTGTATATCGGCGGTTCCCTTGCTTCGGGGACCACCTCTTCAACCTACGCCTTATGGAACCAGTCGAACAATGCCACCAGGGATTACCGGAATAACATCCTGTTCAATGCCCGTTCGGGAGGCAGTACCGGCAAACACTATGCTGTTTACCTGTCCGGAACAGCAGGACTGACGGTCGACAACAACGATTATTATGTGACGGGTTCCAACGGGATGCTGGGGTACCTGGTTTCAGACAAACCGAGCCTTGCCCTCTGGAAAACAGCCACTGGGCAGGATGTCAACAGCCTGAGCATCAATCCGGGGTTCACAGTAGCAGGCGGTACTTCGCCCGGGAATTATTATACTTCCGGAATACTGCCAGGCGCCTCCGGCACCAGTGTCTCCATCGATTTTACAGGGCTGACCCGGAATATGGTGCCAAAAATGGGCGCTCTCGAAAGAAACCTGGTAACCTGGAAAGGGGGCACCAGCACCGATTTCGGGACTGCCGCCAACTGGACCGAAAATGAGGTTCCTGCTGCCGGTGTAAACATCACCTTTGACAACTCCCCCGTCAACAATTGCATCCTTGACCAGAACCGGACCGTTGGGGATATAATCAATGCCCAGAGTCTTAAAATCCTGGTCCTTAATGGCAAGCAACTGATTATTACCGGGAATCTGAACTTTACCAACGGGGCACAGATCGATGCCTCAGCCGCCACTTCTGCGGTAGGTTTTGCAGGGATGGCCCCCCAGGTCATGCCGGCAGGCTCCTTTGTAAACAATTCGGTTTATAACCTTACTCTGAACAACCTGTATAATGTAATCCTGAATGGTACACTGCGTATATTGAATTCGTTGTCGGCCGCTGCGGGGAAACTTGATGCAATATCAGCACACCCGGTATTGATTTATGCCGGCGCCACCGGACAGACCATCGGCAGTAACCTCTTCCTGAACGATTCGCTTTATAGCCTGGCCATTGACAATGCCAGCGGTGTGACCCTGAACGCCAACCTGACCGTAGTCAACTCCCTTGTCATCAATCCTGGCAAACAACTGGCAGTTGGCGCTGCCAGGGAACTGACCGTAACCGGAACCCTTTCCAACAATGCCGGCACATCAGGTCTGCTCCTGCTCTCCGATTCAACAGGCACCGCTTCATTGTTGCATAACACCCCCGATGTCCCCGCAACTGTTCAGCGGTATATCAGCGGTATAAAAGAGGCATGGCATTTTCTTTCAACACCCGTCTCAAACCAGGATATCAGCGCCAACCAGGGAACAGCCGGCTCATGGCTGCCTTCAGGGAGCTACGGTAACGGCACGGGTTATGATCTCTATATCTGGAATGAACCTACCAACTGCTGGATTTACAAACTCAACACTACTTCGACCGTCAACTGGAATACCATCCACCCCGGGGCTGATTTTGTACCCGGCCGTGGCTACCTTTACTCGGTCGAGGCAGTCAAGCCGACGAAAACCTTTACCGGGAATTTGAACAACGGGGCAGTAAGCTATGGTTTTACCAGCAGCAGTTCCGATCCTGCCCTGGTGGGATTCAATCTTGTTGGCAATCCCTATCCTTCCGCCATTGACTGGAGTGCCGCTTCCGGGTGGACCAGGACCGGCCTGATGAACTCAGCCGGAGGCTACGATATGTGGATATGGAACCCCGCCGTTAACAACTATGGGGTTTTCAACTCCGCCGACGGCGATGGAGTAGGCACCAATTCAGCAACCCGGTATATTGCTCCCATGCAGGGATTTTTTGTTCGCGCTTCCGCAACAGGGTCGCTCGGATTTGACAATCCTGTGCGTGTTCCAAACATTGCGCCCTGGTTTAAGGTAACCAGCCAGGACATCAATAAAGTTAACCTGATCGTGCAATCTGCCAGTGGTAACGGAACTGATGAGATATTGCTGAATTTCAATTATTCCGAGAATGTAAACGGGGCAAAAAAATTATTCAGCGAGGTTGCCACCGCACCCAGTTTATACATGGCAAATCAGTCAGAACAACTGTCGGTTCGGAATTTCACCAATACGGACGAG
>CAIYQH010000333.1 GCA_903928285.1 uncultured Bacteroidales bacterium | reverse complement strand
CGTTTTTATCCTGCTACAAAGATATCACCCCTACGGGGTTCTAAGATTGAAGTGATTTTTCCAGATTCTTTTTCACCAAGTCGATTTCAATTTCAAACGTAATCCCCCAGAAATTCCTCTTGATCCCCAATATACCGATGGTTCACTTTGTCTTTTTAATGAACAAAACAATACAGCAGAGTACAACAATGGCATCAATGGCAAACAATATGCCGAGCATTGTGGTCCAATTCTGTAAGCCGATCACAAAAAATCCCGTTCCTATTCCCAGAAGGGGAAAAATAATCCCCAACGCAGCGGAAATTTTCATGTCCCGCATCAGCATAATGCCAATGGTAAAATAAACAATCCCAAAAGCAAGCAAGGGTAAGGTATGAGCATCCTGTTGCACTGTAAAAACAGACTGAGCATGCAATACACCCGTCAGGATCAACAGCAGCGCGGCAATATAACGTATCGATCTCATTTCATTACTATCATTTTCTTCACGGCCTTTTGCGAATTATAATTCAGTGTGATCAGGTAAATGCCCGATGGCAGCAGGCTCGCATCAACATCATATTTGTAGGAACCGGCCGGCAAGGTCTTGTTGACCAGCACCAGCACCTCCTGCCCCGACATATCGGTGAGTGCCAACCGAACCGGTCCGGTTTCCGGAATATAAAAGGGAATAGTCGTTTGTATATTGAAAGGATTAGGCAGATTCTGAAATAGCTTGAATTGATTTGCCGTAGGCGGAATTTCTGCGACACTGGTAGCATAGGCAAGCTGCTTTTTCAGATAATCATTTTTTATCCTCAGTTCCTCCTGTGTCATGCCGGGCACGGTCACGTCGGTGCGGACGTTGCCGGTCGTATAATCATCGATGTTTACGAGTTCAAGCGGGTCGGTCGTAAGGTTGTAAAGCTCCCACTGGTCCTGCTCTGTTCCGTTCGGGTCTTTGTACCGGACAAGTTTCCAGTCACCGGTGCAGAATGCCGTCATGTTGCCGGGCTGGCGTACCGTCCCCTGAACCAAAGGATACCCCCCCAGGCCGATTGTTGAATCCACCCGGGAAAGGAACAAGTTGTAGGCGGCAATGTTATCATTGCCGGGGTTGACGGTCCCCAGGTCTGTGATCCTGTCGTTGCCCATGAACAAAACGCCGGTCCGGGGGTTCCCGTCCGGCCCGATGATGGTTCCGGAGCTTGTCCCCATGATATAAGGCGAAAGGTCGGCTCCCACCAGGGGGTTGACCGGTGAATGCTGGTGAAGGCCCAGCAGCGTGTTACGGACTTCGGCCTGGTCCAGCCCGGCTAAGCCCAGCAGGGTTGGTGCAAGGTCGATGGAGCTGGTGGGCTGGGTGATCTCCCTCATCACCGTGCTGCTTGAATTGACCAGCGGGGAAGAAATGACCATCGGCACCCGGATCGATTCTTCGTAGGCGTTGTGCCACTTCTGGATCATGCCGCCGTGTGCCGTCACCATATCCCCGTGATCGGACAGGAAAACCACGATGGTGCTGTTCGTGAGGCCGTTGGAGTCGAGGGAATGCAGTATCCTCCGGATTTGAAGGTCGGCAAGGTATTCGCAATAGTGGTAGAACCGGATGTAGCTCAGTGACCAGGCAGAATCGTTGGCACCCTGGAGCTGGAACGGGTGCGGGGAACGTAGATTGATATTGTTCTGGACAAAGGGCAGATCCGATTTCGCTTCCCAAGCGAGTCCCCACTTTAATGCATAGTCCCGCTGGCACCAGGGTTTCGTGTCGAGCGATTCGTTAAAGGTAGGCGACAGGTAGCTGTTGTCATTGGGGAACCCGCCGGGGTTCAGGTCGGCCCTGAAGATCTTTGTGATGGTATCCCCGTTGCTGACCCAGGTGAGGGTATCAATCCGGCTCTGGGCTCCCTGCACGGGGATGGGTGGAGGCGGTGGATAGCTCTGCCAGCCGACCACGCCGGTGCCTCCGGGAGCCTGCCAGTTGATCGGCCAGGCACTGATGTCATGGGGATTTACAAGCGAGGCGACGGTAAGCCAGGGAATGCCTGAAGTATCTGTGCCCGCTTCACTCAGGTAGCCAAGGATATTTTCTGTGAACCCAATGTCGCGAAAGACCCCCAGGTTGCCGGAGGTACCGCCGTGAGGCTCGGGATAGGAACTCTCCCAGTCGGAGAATCCCCAGGGGTCGAGGTAATCGGGCGGTTTGGCTTCCGATACATGCCATTTCCCAAAATAATGGGTGGTATAACCGGCTGCACGGAACCAGTCGCCGATGGTTGGCGTGCCAATGGAATCAAGGAAAGGAACATCATCGGGTGATTTGAACAGTCCGTCGGTATGCTCTACACCGGTGACCGGTGAATATTGACCGGTCATGATGCACGACCTGCTGGGAACCGATGCAGCTGATGCGGTATAGTGCTTTTTTAGGACAACCGCATTCTGCCTCAGGCGGATCATGCCGGGAAAGAATTGGGTGTAGGAGTTGCCGTTGGTAAGCGGACGGAAGCCCATGATCTCTTTCAGATCCTGTACCGCCCCTTCATTGGGTCCGTATCCTTCGGGCGGGGTCTGCATCTGATCCACCATGATCAGCAGGATGTTCGGATGTGTTTCGATCCTGGCCGGAGGTATCTCACGAAATCCGGTGAGCGCAGCAACTGCAAGAAGTGTCGGGGGAAGGGTGATAAATTTACCGGAAATTTTTTTCATGATAAATTG
>CAIYQH010000332.1 GCA_903928285.1 uncultured Bacteroidales bacterium | reverse complement strand
GGGATAGGAAGCATCGAGTCGCCGCTCACCTGGAAGGTGCTGTACTTTTTTTCCCTTGACAGGAAGGGCAGCCTGAAGGTGGGCAGGATGCTGATATATTCGGGATCGGCAAAGCCGCCGGTATAGCCTGCCTTGGCCTTTTCCGACACGAGTTCGATGTTGTCTTCATTGCCGGAATTGACGGTAGTGGCCAGAACCCGCAGGTTGCTGCCCTTCAGGTAGACATCATATCCCCGTTCGATTTGCCTCAGCTGGCTTTCAGAGAGTTTCGACAGGTCGGTTTTGATCAGGGTATCGATGGCGATATTGAAATAATTGGAAAAGAGGATCAGCGCCTCCAGACCCGGATGGGCAACATTGTTTTCATATCCGCTGAGGGTCGACCGCTTCATGCTGATGGCCGTTGCCACGTCGTCCTGCGTACGCCCGCGGCGTTTCCGCATAAATTTGATATTGTTGCTGAAAAACATACTTGACAGGATTAAAAATTATGATTATATTGTAGTCGGAAAAATGATTAATAATCCGTCAAAGATAATATAAAAATTGTAAGGTGGCAAAGTCGCAAGGTGACAAAACAGCTAAAATTGTGAAAAAAAATCAAAATTTCATCGGATGCTGACCCCAAACCGTACCATCGTCCATTTCGATCTCGACACCTTTTTTGTTTCCGTAGAGCGGTTGCTTCGTCCGGAACTGATGGGAAAGCCTGTGATTATCGGCGGTACCTCCGACCGGGGGGTGGTGGCCAGTTGCAGCTATGAGGCGCGAAAATTCGGCATCCATTCGGCCATGCCGATGAAGATGGCCAGGACGCTCTGCCGGGATGCCATCCAGGTGCGGGGCGACATGGAGCTTTATTCGAGGTATTCGCACACGGTCACCGACATCATTGCCGAGCGGGCACCCGTATATGAAAAAGCCTCCATCGACGAGCATTATATAGATGTGACGGGGATGGATCGTTTTTTCGGCACCCTGAAATGGACCCATGAACTGAGGCAGGCGATCATCAGGAATACGGGGTTGCCGATCTCGTTTGGGCTCTCGGTGAACAAGACCGTTTCAAAGATCGCCACCGGCGAGGCCAAGCCCAACGGGGAACTGTATGTGGATCGCGATGGGGTGCAGCCGTTCCTGGCGCCCCTGTCGATCCGCAAGATCCCGATGATCGGGGAGAAGACCTACCGGCTGCTCCGTTCCATGGGCATCGTGACCATTGACACCCTGAGCCATATCCCGGTGAAGATGATGGAAAAGGTGATGGGGAAAAACGGTACGGTGATCTGGGAGAAGGCCAATGGCATCGACCTCACGCCGGTACGTCCCTATCATGAAGCCAAATCGGTGAGTACCGAAACCACCTTTGAACAGGACAGCATCGACATTGTACGGATGAAGGAGATCCTGGTGAAGATGGTGGAGAAGATCGCGTTCGAATTGCGCGATCAGCAGAAACTTACCTCCTGTGTGACGGTAAAGATCCGCTATTCAAATTTCGACACCCATACCCTGCAGCAGCATATACCCTACACCGCCTTCGACCATCAGCTCATCCCGGTCGTGAAGGATCTCTTCGAACGCATCTACCAGCGCCGTATGCTGATCCGCCTTATTGGCGTACGCTTCAGTAACCTTGTTACCGGAAACCCCCAGCTTAACATGTTCGATGATAACGTTGAGATGGTGAGCCTCTACCAGGCCCTCGACAGGATCAGGCGGAAGTACGGGCAGAAAAGCGTGAGAAGGGGAGTGGCGGTACAGGACAGTGAGGCAGCGATACCATGAGAACCGGGGGCACGGGGCAGGGGGATCAGGATGTGCCGGGAGTTGCCTTCCGGTTAAGGAAAAACAGGTATAAGGCAACCATCGCCAGGAGAAAATTGCCGATCCCCATGAGCCCTGATTCCATAATGGTATGGGAAAGGGACTTGCCCAGCAGATCATCGGAGTTAGCGCCATAAACCAGCAGGAGAATCACCAGGACCGGGATCATCCGGTATAGCTTCCGCGAGGCGATATAGAAGATCATAAAGATAATGACCGGTGAGGCGAACATCATCAGCACCCAATCGGTCCTGATCAGATTCGGCAGCAGGGCGAGAATCAGGAACCATTCGAAGGTGAAGTCCCTGTCGGTCATCCCGGCTGTTCCCACTTCCTGCTTTTCCAGGCGGATGTTGCGGACGATAAAACTGGTTATCAGGATGAGGAAGAGTAAAAATAACATAATAGCTCCCCAGGCAGGCCACCCAGGAAAGAGATTATGCAGAAAATAATCGATGGAGGTTTTGCCAGGGTACTCCCCGCCATGTACCAGGAGTGAGTTTATCCATTCCCGGTAGAGCTGAATACTTTTCATCGGGCCTGAAAAGATGAATGGCAGCAGGAGCCCCCCGAAACCCGTTACGCTTAACCATACCATCGCCCGCCATCGTCTCCTGAGGATTAGCGGGATCACCAGGAGCAGCAGGTAGGGTTTTGCAAGAACCACGAGCCCCAGCAGGATCCCTCCGCGAAGATCCCTGGCGGTGAGCATATCCCGCAGGGCCATGCAACTCAGCATCAGCAGCACGATGTTGATGTTTCCCAGGTACAACTCACGGTTAACATGCATCATGATACAGCAAAACGAGAGGGCAAGAAGCCATAACCTGTGTTTTACCCCGTTTCCCAGGAGGTATCGGGTAACCAGCCCGGAGAGCAGGAGCATGGTATATCCGTAGGCCGTTCCCAGGACCAGAAAATGAATCACTGCCGCGACTTTATAAGGGAACAGGGTGTAAGGCATGAAAAAAAAGAGGATGGCGGGACTGTATTTGTAATATCCCGAACCGCTGTAAAATGAAACCATGTAAACCGGGCTGCCGGCAATGTAATTCGCGGCCGCTGAGTAATATACGATGAAGTCGGCAAGCAGGAACCGGTTATTGATCATATTCAATGCCAGGGTGAGCAGGCAGATTACCGCTACAAACAGTGTAAACCCATTAAAATATCCTGTTTTTTTCATAATGAATAACCGCCTTATTTTGTTCTCAGTTCGTAAACGTACCAGAAACTGGTGCGATCCATCCAATGGTTGATATTGAATCCGCGTACCCATTGCGGGTAGGTGGAATAGACCTGCAAATGGTTGAATATCTTATCGTCCGGAGGCAACGGTTTTTGTGTAACCACCAGGGTGACCGTATCCTGCGACGGAACGATCTGCTGCAATGAATCCACATGGGTTAACAGCAGGGTATTCCTTTTGTAGAAATGAACGTCGACATTTGCCCTGTGATAGGGATTGTCGTCGGTGAAATAAAATTTGGCCGGTGTCGTGTAGTTATCCCAAAGTTGGCGGTACAAGGCAATCTGATCATCCGCCGGGCGAAAGATCAGGATCACCAGCATCACCATGTTGAGATACCAGAAAATTCTTATGCAGATCGTTGTTGCCCGTTTATACAAAAGAGTATCCCCCTGTTTCTTCAATACTGCCTCAACAGACCTGATGATCAGGACCGGAAGGAAACCGATTAAGGGGAACAGAAACCTGATCTCCTTGTGGGGAATCAGGAAATGTGCGGCAAGAAAGGGGACGATCGTCCAGGTAATCAGATCTTTCGGGTAATACAATATGTAAAGGAAAACCGCCAGGATATAGACCAGGCTGAGCGGGGGAAAGGCATTCAGGAACGTTTGTTCGATATAGTACCACCATGGACTGACCCCGAAACCTGCCGCTTTGTCAAAGAGTATGTTTTGCTGGAAATAATTCCACGAAGTGAGCACCCATTCTTCGTAATACCATCGGTCGATCAGCACACCGAAGGCAGCCGCAATGAGGATCCCGGCACAGAACAGGAGCAGGTTCCTGAACCCTGCTTTGCGGATAAAGGCCAGCCAGACAGCAAAACCAATGATCATAAAGGCCACCTGGTAACGGGTGATGAAGGCAATGCCAAGGATGATGCCGGTTATCAGGAAACCGGACGATTTTTGTTTCTCCCTGAGGAGGAACCAGGCCAAACCGATCAGGAATATCCTGCCGGCAAAGGTTTCGGAGGAAAACCTGACGCTGTTGTAGGGCACGAACCAAAGGAAAAAAGAGAGTAAAAGGAAACCGATAAATAGTTTCCGGTTCGCTATCCCGGGGGCGTATACGCGGATGATCATGTGGATGCTTACCAGTGTGACCATCATTGAAAACAACCGGATGAACAGGGCCATTATGAATGGATTGGTAATGCCGGTCCACGAAACTGATTTGTATATCATGGCGACCAGGAGGGGCTGCAGGGCCGGTCTCATCATACATTTATATTCCCACGGGAGATTTGCCTTTTCAGTCAGGCCAAGTTTCAGCCCTGCAAATTCAATTACCTGGAAATGCTCGTCAAAATGGTTGTACCCGACAGAAAACCAGGCTGTCAGTAAAAACACCAGCATCCCCAGAAGGTAAATCCGTTTTACAGTAATGCCATGGTCATTCAACATAAGCTGTTTTTTTATGATATCCGGTCTCCGTCAGTCACGGAAAGATAGTTTTACGTTTTATGCGCGACGTTAAGATTATTTATCCAATTGAGTGCAATTAACCCCGTTACAAGTAAAATACATGGATGCATCTCAAAGTCCGAAAATCTTTAAATAGGCCCCGGCAACCAGCTGATCAATCGTGTCATAAAACAACCGGAGTTCACGGGAATCGGGGGCTGCGTTTCGCCATGATTTCATCCTGGCGTTGGTTTCTGTGAATACCTGTTCCTCAACAGGCACAAGCTGCTGCATAATACCCGTACCCTTGCTGTTGTACAGAACCGGCAGATCGAGATAATTGTCGCCATGACCGCGCTTGATGGGAAAACACTGCTCTTTTAATTTTAAAGCCTTATCGCATAATGATGCATTGCCATTTTTCCCGGCCTTGAGCAGCGACGGCAGCAGGTGACTGTCGTTAAACCAAACCGGGTATACAACCGAGCACAGCGGGAACCCAAGCAAACTCCAAAGGGTCATCAGTGCGGGGGGCTCCCCCTTTTTCACACCCTGTACCACCACAGAAGCAGCTGTTGAGTTCCTGGGGATGAAATCGGTAAACCAGACAAATTTATCCTTTGCCGTTGTCTGGATTTGTTTGAGATCGGTGTCGGTCAGCGAATGGGAGAGGCTGCGGGCTGCATCCTGCAGGATAAATTCCGGTGTGAGGTTGCCCGTAGCAGATGCCTGGTAAAATAACTTTTCGGCTGTCAGATATCGGATGTATCCCTGTCCCTGGTCAGGTTGTCCGGTGAATGAATAATTGGTCCTGATCAGGTACCCCATAGGGGCTGCAACCGGGTCATTCACATCGATTTTGAAATAGCTGCGGTTGGACGTTTCAAAATAGGCGCCGTTTCCCTGTGCGTCAATCACCCCGAAGTTGGCTTCAAGGCCGTAGGGCTTGGAGAGATGCTTCAGCAGATCCTCAAAATCCGCTACGGTGGCACATTGCTGAAGCGCCTTTTTCATTACCTTTCCCTCATTGACACCGGCATCCGACTCCTCCTTCGGGTTGAGATTGTAAGATACTGAATTCATGATGGCAAAACCGGCCGTATTCATCCCGACCCAGACCTCCCGGCCCAGGGAATCCTTCGAATTTACAAGCCCGATGTAAGCATACTTCCCATCGGTAAAATACATCAGTTTGTTGTCCAGATCCTGCGTGTCGCGGTTTTTCCATAAGAGAGGACGCCCGTCCGGCGTGAATTTTCCGGAGATTATGGCCGTCGTACAGGCGGGTGAATGAAGGATGATCAAAACCAAAACGCCACACAGCAGAATCTTCTTTTTCATAGGATAATTTTTTTTTGACCACCGGAATCACTGAAATGATCATTCACCGGTTACTTGAACATTGGCCTGAAGGCTGTTGCTTCCTGATAACTTTAACCAGTCTATTTTGGTGGCCTGCGGCAGATAATATTCAGGTCACCGCCAGGATTCAGGAGGACAACTGCGGTGAAGATAAAATAGAACAACGATGACCGGGGCGAATTTACTTAAAATTGAAATTGATTTTCAATTTTTCAACAACCCGTCGCTATACTTTTTTTTCATGCCCCGGAGATTATCATGATTTGATTGAGACCTATTATCGGGACGATTATTGATATTAGCGTAATAACACTAATCCGGTTAATATTAGCATAATAAAGCTAATTAATTAAATATTAGCATAAAAAGGCTAATAATGTTCGTATTAGCATAAAATAGCTCATAGTGGTAGGTTCGAGAAAAAGCTTGTTAGAGGGAAATTTTTAATACAAGAATGGCTGTTGCGGCAGCCAATGCTACGCTGATCAGGGTTCCGACAAGGAGGTATTCGGTTTTCTCTTCCGGTCGTTCTTTTTCATTGAAGCGGAGCAGTGATTTTGCGGCGATCAGCAAACCAATGGCTTCGAATTTTCCGCTGAGGACAAAGAAAAAGATCAGTAATCGTTCAATAATTCCGATCAGCATGCCGGCTTTATCCAGGCTGGATGAGCCGGCTTTAAGGCCTGAAAGCTGTTTTCGCCACCGTTCGGTAAGCATGGCTACGAGCATGCCGGAAGGCGTTGTCAGGAACAGCAGGGCGGTGATATATAACCATACCTGAGGATCACGGTAAATTCTGACAATAACGGGAAAATCCCAAGCCAACCGGGTAAACACCGACCAGCATAATGTAAGAACCACAAGATGCATCAGTTGGTCGGCAACAAATACGAGCGTAGTCTGTTTAAGAAATGATTTGATGCCGTCAAGAAAAATGTGGCTGAGTGCAATGAGAATTCCCACGAACCACAGGCTGGCGCCACAAACCACAACCACCGTCAAGCCGGTTATCAATCCGTGAAAGTATAACTGCCAGGCACGGAAATGGTGGCGATTCCGGGAGTTGACCCATCCGGCTGACTGGAAGAAAAAATCGCTGAGCAGGTGTGCTGCAACAAGCTTCCATAATAAATCAAATTGCATAATGGCTGTTTTGTTGAATGAGCGCCGTGTATAAAATATTGATAGTCTTGAAGTTTTCCCATGAAAGGGCACTTACTTGCCTGTTGATGGTTGGCATGCTTTTACCATGGAGCCTGGCAATTTCTTTTTGGGGATAACCCTGCAGCAGATCCGACAGCACGCCTGCCTGTTTATAGGTTAACCTGCGGAAAAGGAAATCCATGAAGAGCCCGATGGCAGTGAATCCGGGCTGCGCGGGGTTCGGCTCCTTTTCTGATACGACAATTTTAAACCATTGCCGGTCCTGTACCATTTTGTCAAATGCCCTTCCTGTATTGACAAACAGGTCATCCTTTACAAATGTAAAATCGGTGATTTCAGGGGCAGCATAACCCAGCCCCAGGCAAATCCGGATGTCGGGTTTCTGGCTGTTGAATTTTCTCACTGCCGAACGGATCTGCATAACCAAATCCAGCGATTTAAGGGGATCCCG
>CAIYQH010000331.1 GCA_903928285.1 uncultured Bacteroidales bacterium | reverse complement strand
CTGCATGGATATTATCAAGCCTGAGGTCAAATTCGCATGACCCTGGGTTTGTACGCAAGATGACCTGGCCCGTCCGGTCGATCAGTGCTGCTTCCTGAACCGGCATATTCGATTTGACCTGGATACGGTCTTTTGCCGGATTCGGATATACCTGCACGGTAATCTGTTCCTGATCGGCAACACCCACGTTCCCGACTGTGATATAGCTGACTTTGGTCGTAGCCGCTGAACCCCAGACGTTGGTGACAGTGAGCGATACGTCATATCTCCCTTTTACATTGTAGGTTACCTGCGGCGGGCTTTGCAGGTTGCTGGACGCAGGGGATCCCCCGGGAAAACTCCATTGCCACGAAGTGATACCGCCCGAAGAAAGATCGGAAAACTGGACCTGCCCGCCTGTTGCAACAGCCAAAGGGCTGGCGGCAAAGTCTGCAACGGGCGCCTCTAGCGCGGAGACAAATTTAAATATACCGCCAACGGTGGGACTCACATTGTAACTGCCCGCCCAGCCCGTGGTGTTGTTCACCCATCGTGTAGCCAGGAATAAGGTGCCTATGGTTCCGGGCATATCGAACCAGGTTGTGCCATCGTCGAAAGAGCAGGTAACCCCGGCAGCGCCGCTTGCCGAACCTGTGGTTATCCACGTGGAGGTGGTTCCCGGCACGGGTGCGATATCGGTAAGAAAAACGTTGCCTGTGGTCGTGTAGGGCGTCCAGGTGGCGCCGCCATCGGTGGTCCTGGCCATCCTCCCGGGTGTATTCCAGCTCCTGTCCTGTGCCAGCCCGTTCATGGCATCCCGGAAGACTGGCAACGTAGGCTTGATCCCCCATCCGGGAATGACACCTGCAGTCCAGTGATGCCCGAAGTCGGTCGATTTAAAAACCCGTCCAGCGTAGGTGCCAAACCAGATGATATTACCATAGGTTGAAAAAAAACCGGGACAGCTATGTTCACCGTTCGATGCAGTGGGAATATCGGCGCCTGGAACCTGGATCCAGGTGGCGCCTCCGTTGCTGGTAGTATAAATCTCAAACTGGTAATTGACGGGTTCTCCGACACAGCAACCGTTGTTCTGATCCCAGAAATAAACCAAATCGGGCCGGGAGCCTGTGCTGTTAAAGCCTGCTGTTGGCTGCCGGGCCCAGGTAACCCCTCCGTCGGAGGTTTTATAAATTCCCTTTCCTGCAATGGCCGTCCAGGACTCCTGCATGCAGACCCACGCCGTGTTTGCATCCACGGCGCTGATGTTTACGATGAAGAGGTTTGTGGCACCCGCGATGGTATGAGGGTTCCACAATGTTCCGCCGTTGGTGGTCAAGGTGATATCCTCGCAGGGAAAGTTAGCTCCGCTTCCGTCATAGGCTGAAGCCCATACAATTTGGTCGGAAACAATGGAAATGCTGTTGATCGCGCGGCTAACCGTGGTGAAACCGGTCGCCTGTTCAATCCACTGTGCATAGGCACAATACCCTGAAAATACCAGGAAAACCAATATAAAGGTGGCTTTTTTCATAGGTCATCATTTAAAAGATATTTAACTGGCTGAT
>CAIYQH010000330.1 GCA_903928285.1 uncultured Bacteroidales bacterium | reverse complement strand
TGGATTAATAGGCACAACCATCTCATGTAAGGATTACCTTAAAGTTGAATCAATTTCAACATTTACAGAGCCAAATGTGTTTTCAAATCTCGATTTTGCAACGAAAGAATTAAATGGTGTCTATGACAATATTGCATCTTTTAATCTGTACACTTATGGTTATATTTTTTTAAGTTGTGACAATGATATTGAGTTTTCACAAAGTAATAATGATGGCGGTGCGCACCAGGTAGCACATTATGCAGGAACAGATGGAATGGTGTTTTTGCAGAATTTTTGGAATACTTACTATCAGACCATTGAAAGGGCAAATTTAAGTATTGACAATTTGCCCAAAAGCCCTATATGGGAAGGGGAGTTTGCTAGTCAAGCCCATAGTCTGTATGGTCAGGCTGTAACCCTGAGGGCACTGTGCTATTTTGATTTAATACACTTATTTGGAGATGTTCCTTTTAAAATTAAATCGACCCAGGCAGGCGATGTATTCAACCTTCCTAAAACAGACAGGGACTCCATCTATGAATATCTGGTAAAGGATTTAGCCAGTGTGGAACAATATGTGCCCTGGATTAGCCAAACAAATACAGCAGAGGTGATAAGCAAAGGGTTTGTAAAAGGATTAAGAGCCAGAATCGCTTTGGCCTATGCAGGATATTCCCTGCGCAACAAGACTTTTGAAACAAAACGTGGCAGGAATTGGCAGGCATATTACAAAATTGCCAATCAGGAATGTTTGGAAATCATGCAAAGTAGTCAACACCAGTTAACACCGTCTTTTGCAAACATCTTCAAACTCCTTGGCTCCTATGCCCAGAATACAGCTAAGGAAAACCTGTTTGAGGTCGCTTTTGGAAGGTTATATAGTGGACGTTACGGGTACACGATCGGAATGACATTTTCATATAGTCCCAATGACCCAAAATATGGGAGGGCTGTCGTCGCCATCAACACTTCTCCATATTATTATTATTCATTTGATCCTTTGGACACACGGCGGAATGCTTCTGTTGAATTATACAGTTATGCAAATGCAAATGGCAAATCGTTAAGCCAACAGAGCCTTATTAATGGTCTTCCGAATACTTTTGGCCTCACCAAATGGCGTAAAACATGGATAAACCCGTTGATGGGTGGGAGCTTCTCCGGGGTTGCTGCCACTGGGGTAAACTTCCCTGTTATGCGATATGCCGATGTTGTATTGATGTATGCTGAAACTGAAAATGAAATAAATGGCGGACCTACGGCAGCAGCAAAAGATGCATTGTCAATCATCAGGCAAAGGGCATTCCCTCAGGACTCCTGGCCAACGACTGTTACCAATTATATTAGTTCAGTTTCCGGAAATAAGGATGCCTTCTTCAATGCCATTGTGAATGAAAGGGCATGGGAATTTGGCGGCGAGTTGATTCGGAAATATGACCTTGTCCGTTGGAATCTTCTGGGAGCTAAGATCCAGGCAATGAAAGACGGAACGCTTCAGATTATTAACGACGATCCTAAATATTCTAATGTACCCACTTCCATTTTTTGGAGATTATCAAGCGACGGTGAAACATTGGATATTTTGAATCCGGATTATCGTTTACCTAACACTGACATAGCTGGCTACACCCGAACCCAATGGATAGTTAATAATGCATATATAAAGACTACCACTACTTCTCAGCTGGCGAATGTTGCAAGCGGTTATATTCCAGCGAAGAATAATTATCTGTATCCGATCCATAAAGATATCATTACATCAAGTAACGGCGTGTTGA
>CAIYQH010000329.1 GCA_903928285.1 uncultured Bacteroidales bacterium | reverse complement strand
TACTCCACGTTGATCTGGCCTGTGATCGATTCGTAACCGTTCACCACCGAGGCGGCGCCCTTGCTCACCTGGATCGACTCCATCCACGGACCGGGAATATAGTTAAGGCCAAAGGTAGAGGCTAATCCACGGAGCATGGGGATACTCTCGGTCATCACCTGGCTGTAGATGCCCGAAAGCCCGAGCATCTGGATCTGTTTAGCACCGGTGACCGCATCGCTGAAAGAGACATCGACCGAGGGGTTTGTTTCAAAACTCTCGGCAAGGTTGCAGCAGGCAGCCCGCTGCAGTTCACCCACATTGATCACGGTGGTTTGCTGGGCGCGGAGTTTCGAGATGAATGAATCATCCTGTTTTCCTTTGATCTCCACCTCGCTGAGGTTCTGGTTGTCGGAGGTCATCTGGAAATCGACCTTTACGCGGTCTTTTCCAACCGCTATAGTGTCTTTTTTAAATCCCAGCGAGCTGAATACCAGCCTGTAATCTTTCACACCCTCCTTTTCGATCCTGAACTTCCCCCGGGCATCGGTGAAGGTGCCTTTGGTGGTTCCAAGCCAGAAGACGTTGACGCCAGGCAGGCCCGACTTGCGGCCTGCGGCATTCTTTTCGGTTACGATTCCTGTTACGGTTTGGGCATGGCTTGTAAAGGAGAAGAGATAGACGGGTAATAAGATGAGAAGGAAAAATATTTTATATGGCTTCATGTTGGTTGCTTTAGTCATTAATCTGTTACGGAAGGTGGGCTTGTAAGGGTCGTTCCCGGTTGATGGTTTTTTTCACCACATTAGGCACATTAGGGCACATAAGATTATCTGAAACATATCTTTGGAATGATGGCCTTTTCATTTTTAATGTGTTCTATTATGCCTGATATGGTTAAAGATGCCGACTATTACGGTCTACATCAACAACAACCAAGCTACCCTTTCAGTACAAACCAAAAGAATAGTAAACCCTGTTCATCCTCTGCAATAATACAGGATAAAAACAGGTCAGGCAACAGCGGTACTGGCGGGAATTTTGATCTGATGAAGGAAATGGACCAGCTCTTTTCCGAAGAGCGGTGGTGAATGGAACTGGAAACGGCTGGTTTGCAGCCTTACCGGGTTTTCAGGCAATGCTACCGGTAACAGGGCCGGGGTGTTTATCACCACAGGCGCAGTTTGCTGAAGCTTCAGGGAATTTATCCGTTCCGTCGCAATATGAAGGGCAAGAAAGGTGTTGATACTTTTACAGCAGGGGGTAGCTGTGATATGTTGCGGCAAACCATCATGATGACCCCGTGAGGGTTCAAAGGCTTCGCCTTCGCAGCAGGAGACGGGCGCCTGCCAGTATATCTCAGCATAAACCGTAACCTGCTGGTTGCTGCTGCTGGTACAGCCATGATGAAAAATGGAGATGCCGGTAATCCCAAAGAGGAAAACCATCAGTAAAGCAAGGATTCCGGTACGTTTTACAATTTCCATGATCATAATTGCCTTGCAAAGATAACACATTTTTTAAATTCAAAAAACAGGGTGCCTGATGATCGTCACAACCGGCCGGGCTGATAATTTTCAATAATATTTGTCTTCTTTTACAATCTTTACTGCCTGCCTTCCTGATTTTTACATGCCGGATAGCTGAGGAGATGATATTTCATTATCTTTGTTAATCAAAAACATTTCTAATCCGCCCATTATGAAATTTAACTGTTACCTTCTTATGTCGGGGATCATCATCCTGATGATGGGTTCCCCGCTCAGGGCCCAGGACAAAAGTCCTGTTTTCCCGATTGGTTACCAGGTCGACACCCGGATCGACAATATGGGTTACTGGCAGCGTTGTGCCGAAGCGGGACTGGTACCGGTCCAGCCCTTTGTTACGGTGCCCGCGGCCCGGTTTACCGGCAGCAAGTTAAAGCTTAGCGGAACGGCCGTGGTTGATTCGCCCGATATCCTGGTTACCAACGAGCCTTCCAATTCGACGCAGAGTGAAAATTCAATCGTGGTGAGCCCCAACAGCCAGGCGATCCTGTTAAATTCAAACAACTCAACCCCGCAGCCCAGCAACGGCACGGTGAAGGGGGCCGACGCCCTCAAGTCGCTCGATACGGGAGCTACCTGGACGGGAACTGTCGAGGGCGCGGGAGGTTCCAACTCAGGCGACCCTGCCGCGGTGATCGACCTTAACGGCCGCTGGTTCGTAGGTTATATTGACAATGCAAGTGGACAGAGCGTCTCCTATTCCGACGACAACGGCGCCACCTGGACGGTGAAAAAGGTCGGCAACGGCACCGCGCTGAACATGCTCGACAAGAACCATCTGTGGGTCGATATCGGTCCTTCAAGTCCCTACAAGGGATATCTTTACGACGGCTGGATGGTAAACAACAACATCAGCATTTCCTATTCCTCCACCAATGGCGCGACCTGGTCTTCGCCGGTGGCCATCAGCGCCGGTACCGCTGCAGGGAGCCATAACCAGGGGATCAACTTCAAATGCAGCCCCGAAGGTGATGTGTATGCCGCATGGGCTGTTTACGACAGCTGGACAGGTACCGGTTCGCCCGAAAAGGCCGTTGGTTTTGCCAAATCGACCGACGGTGGCGCCACCTGGCAGCCTGCCTTCAGGGCCATCAACAATATCAAGGGGATCAGGTCTTACGGCGTATCGCAGAACATGCGGGTGAACTCCTTCCCCAGCATGGCCGTCGACCTCAGCAACAGTCCCTACCGCGGCTCCATCTATATCGTATGGACCAACGTGGGATACCCCGGCGTCAATGCAGGCACCGGAACCTCGGTCTATATGATCCGGTCGACCGACAAGGGTAATACCTGGTCGCCCCCCATCCGTGTCAACACGGATACCACTGCGGGCAAACACCATTACCAGCCGTGGATCACCGTCGACCAGGTTACCGGCTATGTCAGCGTCGTATTTTATGATAACCGCAACTGCCTTTCAACGGAAGCGGAAGCCTGGATGGCCTATTCCACCGACGGCGGCACCACCTTTGCCGACCTGAAGGTAAGCGATGTCACCTTCACGCCAAGCCCGATACCCCAAATGGCCACCAAATACATGGGCGATTACCTGGGTATCAGCGCATACAACGGGAAGGCCTTTCCCTGCTGGACCGACACGCGCTCTGGCCACTGCCTCACCTATATTTCACCGATCGATATCACCATCCCGGTAGCCTCTGTTGCCCTCTCCGCCAATATCCTCAACGATGCCACCTTCGGCAACAACAACGGACTGATTGACTACGGCGAAACCGAACTGATGACCCTGAAGATGAAGGATGTCGGTACAGCCGCAGCAGACAGCGTAAAGGTGTACCTTTCGTGCGACAACGCCTATGTTACGATGATCGACTCGGTGAGGAATTACGGCCATTTTGATATCGGTCAGGAGAAGTCGATCGCCGACGGCTTTAAGTTCAAAGTGAACGACTCAATCCCCAACAACGTTTTGCTCACCTTCACCGTGAAGGCGGTCGACCTGAAGGACAGCATCACATGGAGCACCTTCCAGTATGTGTCGCATGCGCCCGATGTCAGTATTATATCGATGAACATCCTCGATCCCGCCCCGGGCGGAAACAACAATGGCAGGCTCGACCCGGGCGAGAGTGTCAACGTGCAGATCGTCACCAAGAACCAGGGTATCTGGGATGCCGAAAATGTAGTGAGTACCCTGACTTCGCTGAACAACTACGTAACTGTTGGGAATCATACGGTCAACATCGGCACGCTTCATGCCGGGGAGACCGTAATGGCAACCTTCCCCGTAACGGTGAACAGCGCTGCGGCAATCGGATCAGCGGCCCGCTTTCATAATGTCGCTACTTCGAAATACCGGGTGGCCGACAAATACTTCGTAGCCAAGATCGGCCTGATCGTCGAGGACTGGGAGACGGCCACCTTTACGAAGTTCCCGTGGCAGTTTACCGATCCCACCAAGCCCTGGACCATCGACCCTGTGAAACGGTATGAAAAGCTCTATTCGGCACGCTCAGGGGTGATCGGCAATTCGGAATCGTCGGGCATCTTCCTCAATTACAACGTGGCCATCGACGACAGCATCTCCTTCTACAAGTATGTGTCGTGCCAGCCCTTTGTCGACAATATGAAATTCTATATCGACGGCGCCATGGTAGGACTTTACTCCAACACCACCGACACTAATTTCAGGCGGGTTGCCTTCCCTGTCATGGCCGGCCCCCATACCTTCAAATGGGTCTATAACAAAGATGCTGCTACTGCTGCAAACCGGGATGCCGCCTGGACCGACTTCATCGTTTTCCCGCCCAGGTACATTACGACGGCCACTGCCGGTGAAAATGCCGAGATCTGCGAAAACAGCACCTACGCCCTGCATGGTCTCGCCGACAGTTATGATTCGCTCAAATGGACCACCAGCGGCAACGGTGTTTTCTCAAATCCTACGATACTGGATCCGATCTACACCCCGGGTTCACAGGATATCGCCACCGGGCATGTGCAGCTGACCCTGACCGCCTATGGCCAAAACAGCATCGACACCACCAGTTCGCTGACCCTGACCATCACCAAAATCCCGGCCGCAACGGCTGGCGGCAATAAAGCGGTCTGTATAGGCAATACCCTTGACATCACAGCCTCCACCGCATCCAACTACACAAGCCTGCAGTGGACCACCAAAGGCGACGGGAATTTCGACCAGGCCGGTATCCTTCACCCGGTATATACGCCCGGGCCGCAGGACAAGATCCACGGATCGGTGAAGCTCAAAGTCACCGCCACGAGCGGCGCCTCCTGCCCCACCGCCTCCGACAGTCTTCTGCTCACCATCAACCCCCTGCCCCAGGTTGACCTTGGAAAAGACACCCTTGCCTGTGCCGACAAGGTGGTTACGCTGAGCGTCGCCACCCCCAATATAAATCAATACCTGTGGCTGCCCTCCAACAAAACCAGCCAGTCCATCGACGTCGATTCAACGGGGGTCGGACTCCATTCCGTCATGATCAAGGTGTTCATAACCGATGATAAAGGGTGTTCCAATAAGGATTCTGTCAAAGTTACCTTCGAGGTATGCGGCGGGATCACAGAACTGAACGGGGTGAGCCTGCAGGTCTATCCCAACCCGAACAACGGGATGTTCACCCTCGAGGTTGCCTCAACGCATGCTGAAAAACTGGATATTTCAATCCTGGGTTCAACAGGAGAGACGCTCTGGTCGCGCAGTGGCATAACGGTGAATGGCATGGTCAAGGAGAACCTCAACCTCAGCCATCTGACGCAGGGCGCCTATCTCATCCAGCTCTCCGACGGCCACGGAAAGATGACCCGGAAGCTGCTGATACAGAAATGATGGCGCAACTGCAGATGATTCGACAATTCATTTACCAGAATTGTCTTTAACTGCGATGACACAAAGATGACATGATGGGAACAATGAGTCTCATTGTGAACATTGTGTAAATCATTGTGAACATTGTGGTTAAAGTAAAACACTGGTGATAGGAACCGGTTGCTTTTGAAAGACAACAAAATATTTAACAGATTCTAATTCTGCCCTTATGAAAAAGATGCTCCTTTTCGCCGGTATCATAGCCCTGGCGCTTTGTTTCTCCTGTAAAACCAGCCATAACCGGGATGCTGTTTTGCTTGATTCCGGTTGGAAATTCAGGACAGGTGATGATCCTGCCTGGGCCAGCGCCTCCTACAGCGATGCAAAATGGGACACCATATGCCCTAATAAAGTGTGGGAGGAGCAGGGTTACAAAGGATATGACGGTTTTGCCTGGTACAGGTACCATGCCGTTATTCCCTCCTCCATGCGGCTAAAGGCCTTTATCAAGGACAGCATCCAGATCCTGTTAGGCAAGATTGACGACTGCGACCAGGTATTTCTGAACGGGGAGCTGATCGGCGAGAACGGCCGCACGGTTTACACCAAACGGGAGCCGCCGGTCGATTTCTTCAAGGAACAGGGGCGCTGGTTTATCGACAGGCGGTATGTACTTGCGTCAAACGATCCGAGGATTCACTGGGACAAGGAAAACCTGCTAGCTATCCGCAGTTTCGACCAGGGCGGCGCAGGGGGTATGTTTGGCAGTCCCTTTGAAATTTCGATGACCGACCTTCAGGATCATCTTAAATTCGATTATACATCTTCCGCCTTCACCTTTACCGGCGACAGCACCATCACCAAAAAGTTCACCATCCAGAACCTTTCATCGACCGAAGAGTTCAAGGGAAAACTCACCATCGAAGCCATCCTCAGCGATAATGGCATCAACGTCTATACTGAAAATACAGGTCTGGATATCACCCCCGGCCTGAAATTCGAAAAACCGGTAACCTTTAAAAAGAGCATGGCTGCCCCGGCCATCCTCAAGATCACCTTTACCGAATCGACCAGTGGTAAAAAAGTCACGAGCGAGATGGAGATCCCCTATATCCTGACGCCAAAAATTCCGGCAAAGCCCAGGATCAACGGGGCAAAGGTGTTTGGCGTAAGGCCATGGTCCCCCTTCCAGTACAAGGTAGCTGCATCCGGCAGCGCCCCGCTGGTCTACAGTGCCTCCGACCTGCCCCAGGGGCTGGTGATCGACCAGTTCACCGGACTGATCACCGGGAGCCTGAAGAAGAAGGGCGATTACCTTGTGAAGCTGAAGGTCACCAACAAGCTGGGATCCGATAGCCGCGACTTTAAAATCGTGGTAGGCGATGTGTTCTCCCTCACCCCTCCCTTAGGCTGGAACAGCTGGAATTGCTGGGGACTGACCGTCAGCGACCAGAAGATCAGGCAGTCGGCCGATGCCATGAAATCGAGCGGGCTGATCGACCACGGCTGGAGCTATATCAACATCGACGACGGCTGGGAGGATACCCACGACAGGGATGGCAACATCCTGCCCAATGCCAAATTCCCCAACATGAAGGGGTTGTGCAATTATGTCCATTCGCTTGGTCTGAAGATCGGCATCTACTCCTCGCCCGGGCCCAAAACATGCGGCGGTTACGAGGGTAGTTACACCTTTGAGGCAAAAGATGCGCAGAACTATGCCAGTTGGGGAATCGACTACCTGAAATACGACTGGTGTTCCTACTGGAACATCGCGCCCAAGGCCACCCTTGACCAGATGAAAAATCCCTACAAGGAGATGAAACACGCCATCAGGAAGGCAAACCGCGATATTCATTACAGCCTGTGCCAGTACGGGATGGGTGATGTGTGGAGCTGGGGCGCCGAAGTTGACGCCAATTCATGGAGAACCACCGGGGATATCGAAGATACCTGGGAAAGCTTATCTACCATTGGATTCAGCCAGGGGAAATGTTCGCCATGGTCGGCCCCCGGCCGGTGGAACGATCCCGACATGCTCGTGGTAGGCTGGGTAGGCTGGGGACCGGCCCTGCACTACACCAGGCTAACCTCCAGCGAGCAATACACCCATATCACCCTGTGGAGCCTGCTGGCCGCGCCGTTGCTCATTGGCTGCGACCTGAACCAGCTCGATGCCTTCACCCTGAACCTGCTGACCAACGACGAGGTGCTGGCAATCAACCAGGATCCCCTTGGAAAGCAGGCGGTTCAGGTGAAAAAAACCTCCGAATACGAAATCTGGGCCCGCGATCTGGAGGATGGCAGCAAGGCTGTCGGTTTGTTCAATAAAACGGATAAACCGCTGAATGTACCCGTCGATCTTAAGGATCTGAAGGTGAACGGAAAACCAGTGATGCGCGATCTCTGGAGCCAAACCGATCTTGGCCGGGTTGCCGTTCATTTCGAAATGAAGACCCAACCTCACGGGGCGCGGTTGGTGAAACTGGCCAAATAGGGCCATGCCACCCCATCCTATCCCTTATCCAATGGAATGAAATCCGGGTAAAGTATTCAACGATTGTATTCATTTGCTTCGAAGGCAGAAAAAAACAGGAGGGAAGAACCGTTTGTCTCCCCTCCAGGCAAATTCCTAATATTCTTTTCTCCCTCCGGACGGAGGATACCTGCAACTTGTTACCGCACCTGCTGAATGGCAAATTCAAGCGCCTTTTTCACCATGGCGGCGGGCGGTTGCTCGATAAACCCGTTCTCCATCAGCGAGCGGGTCAGTCCCCGGGCGTGTTCGATATCCCTCTTCGCTCTTTCGAAGGCCTCTTCCCAGGTAAGGTTGATACGGGCAACCCCATCCTTGATGGCCTGCATGGCTACGTCGGCTGCCTCGTGGGGGAAAACGGAGGCCTCTTCCATATTGGGAACGATATTATCGGGGTGGATGCCTCTGCGTTCGGCGTAGTTGGCCAGGGAGTGCGCTGCAGCGATGGCCATGTTGTCGGTTATTTTGCGTGCACGCACCATCAGGGCGCCCTTGAGGATGCCCGGGAAGCCGATGGAGTTGTTCACCTGGTTGGGAAAATCGCCGCGGCCGGTGGCAACGATAAAAGCTCCCTCCTCTTTCGCCGCATAGGGATATATCTCGGGAACGGGGTTGGCACAGCAGAACACGACAGATTTTCCGGCCATGCTGTGAACCCAGGGACGTTTGATTACATCGGGACCCGGTGTGGAGAGCGATATCAGCACATCGGCATTTACCATGGCTTCGCCGATGGTGGGTATTTTTCCGGGGTTGGTTTTCTGGCACAACTCCCACTTGCGGTAAAAACGGGTATCCGCCTTGATATCTTCACGGCCGGCGTGCAGGGATCCTTTGGTATCGAACAACACCATTTTAGCGGGGTCGGCCCCGTCGGTGATAAGCAGCCGGGCGATGGTGGTATTGGAGGCGCCGGCGCCATTCAGTACGATCCTGACATCATGCAGTTTCTTCCCGGCCAGTTTGAGTGCATTGATAACGCCGGCGAGGGTAACGCAGGCGGTTCCCTGGGCGTCGTCGTGCCATACGGGAATGTCGCATTCCTCGCGTAACACATCCAGCACCCTGTAACAGTTTGGCTGCGAAATATCTTCCAGGTTGACAGCTCCGAAACTCGACTGGCACATCTTTACGAATTCGATGATCTTTTCAGGATCGTTTTTCCCATCCTTACCCTTGCTGTCGATACAAAGGGCCACGCCATCGACGCCACCCAGGTATTTCATCAGGAAGGCCTTTCCCTCCATCACGCCCAGTCCGCCCGAGGGGGTGCAATCGCCATCGCCCAACACCCGGGTGGAATCACTGACAACCGCCACCAGGTTCCCGCGGTTGGTCAGGTCGAATGAAGTATCATGATTATCGCGGATATCGGTCGACACCTTGGAGACGCCTGGCGTATACCAAACATTAAACCAGTTAAATCCGACTACAGGAGCCTTCGGCACGGTCTGGATCTTTCCCTGGTAAAACCTGTGTGCATCCTGTGAAAGGGCTTTCAGGAAAATGGTTTTTGCCCTGGCTATCTGTTCGGGCGAAAAATCGGGAGGAAAAGCTTCATCAAGGTTCTCTAACGTTAAGGAGAGTTCTTTCATGGCGGTTGTTTTTTTGTAAAATTAGAGAATAATTATTGATTTCACCAAACACCTACCATAAAAAAAATATGTCAAATTTTTGAATATTCCATTTTAATTGTATATTCGCAATGGTTATTCATCCTAATATTAATGTATTATGTCGACAGGTAAAGTAAAATTTTTCAACGAAAGAAAAGGGTTTGGCTTCATCCTGGATGATGCAAGCCAGCAGGATGTTTTTGTTCATGTTAGCGGGCTGGTGGACAAAATCCGTGAAAACGACCAGGTCACCTTTGACCTGACCGAAGACAACCGTGGCAAGAAAGCAATCAATGTCCGCCGGGATTAATCTGATTCCGGCAGCATGAAAAAAAAGCGAAGTCGGCGACTCCGCTCTTTTTTTTATCCTGTTTGGTTAATGTAAACTTTGTATATCAGCCTGTTCAGTTCAGCGGCTGCAGGCGCATGGTCATCTGGCCATCGAGATACATCTGTACCCATCCACCGGGTATTGTATGGTTCAACGTGGCATAAAGGCGGAAATAAAAGTATTTACTGCCAAGGTAGGGCCTGATGTTGGTATTGTTCATGGTAAAAACAACAGTTTTGGAGGTTGGATCAGTATTGGTTACCTGACCCACCTGCTGCACTGCGCTGAAGTCGGAGGTAGCAGAGATCTCTCCGCGCATCGACTGAAGCCATGAGAAGGTAACAGAATCGGGTGATTGAATGGTTACCGAACATTTGGTAAAGGTGGTATTTCCCACCACGCCGCTGGAAAGGCCGTTGGCATTCAGGATGCTGTCAAGGTTGGCAACGATGGCGCCTGAGTAGATCAACTGTTCGCCTGTTTTGAAGAGTGCAGGGTGGTAAATGAATGTTGTGCGGGGTACTTTATAGGTATAATCGAAAGCAACGACTTTCTTCACGGTAGTACAGGAATAGAAAAACAAGACGGGAACCACAACAATCGTCAGAATGATTAAAAAGATTCTTGTTTTCATTTGCGGTATTTTAGGTTAATACTAAAATTACAGTGTAATCCTATTTATTCAGCATGACCGGCATGACCAGCATGAGAATATCTTCTTCCTTATTGTCGCTGTTGACAGGCGTCAGGATCCCTGCCCTGTTGGGAGCCGACATTTCAAGCCTGACCTCTTCGGTTTCGATATTGTTTAACATCTCCAGCAGGAATTTCGAGTTGAATCCAATTTCCATATCCTCCCCGTCGTAAGAACAGGTAAGCCTTTCCCTTGCCTCATTTGAAAAATCGATATCTTCGGCGCTGAGTACCAGTTCCTGACCCGACACCTTAAAGCGGATCTGGTGCGTCGACTGGTTGGCGAAGATCGAGACCCTGCGGATGGTGGTCAGCAGGGCAACACGGTCGATGGTAAGTTTATTGGGATTTTCCTTGGGGATAACGGCGTCATAGTTGGGGTATTTCCCGTCGATCAGCCGGCAGATCAGGTGGATATTGGAAAAAGTAAAGAATGCATTGGTCTTGTTATATTCCATCGAAAGCGGAACCTCCTGGCTGAAAAGGATGTTTTTCAACAGGTTCAGCGGTTTTTTAGGCAGGATGAAGGAGGCCGATTCTTCCGACCGCAGGTCGGTTCTTTTATATCTTACCAGCTTATGGGCATCGGTGGCTACGAAGGTCACATCGTCGGGGGAAAGTTCGCAGAACACACCCGAAAGAACCAGCCGTAACTCGTCGTTACCGGTGGCAAACAGGGTTTTATTGATAGCCTGTGCCATCATGCGGGCGTCGAGCGTAAGGGCAGTGGTATCTTCCTGCATGGGAGTGCGGGGGTATTCTTCGCTCTTGTGACCCGAAAGTTTATATTTACCCTCCCCTGCCGAAATTTCGATCATCAGGGTTACAGGGTTGATGGAAAAGGCGATGGGGATATCAGGGAATGTTTTTAAGGTATCGACAAGGATCTTGGCCGGTATGGCAATACTTCCCGTTTCTTCCGACTTGTCGGGCATGATGGTTGCCCGCATGGTGGTTTCAAGGTCGGAGGCGGTGACAGTCAATGAATCTTCGGTTAATTCAAAGTGAAAATCATCCAGGATGGGAAGCGTATTATTTGTGTTGATCACACCCAGGATAGCCTGCAGGTTTTTAAGTAACAGCGTACTGGAGATAATGAATTTCATGGCAGTTTGGTTTCGTTAAAATTGTGTCAAATATACGATATTAATTGGCTTTTTACAATATTATTTATACTCATTTTAATTTATCATCACGCTGTTTCCTCCTGCGGAAGTCGAATTTCCGCTCCTCTCGCTTCAGCAACCTGTTGATATTCTTGCGGTGCGTTACCGGGATAAAAACCGCCACCATGAAGGAAAGTCCGACCAGTCCCGGGTGCCGTTCCCCTATTAAAAACCAGACAACGAAAGGAAAAGCAATGGAGGCGATGATGGAGGAGAGCGAAACATAATGGGTGGTTGCCAGCACCAGGATAAACACAACCAGCACTACCAGGATTGCCAGGGGAAACAGGGCGATTCCGGCACCGGCAACGGTACCGACTCCTTTTCCCCCCTTAAACCCGACATAGACCGGAAAAACATGTCCCAAAACCGCAGCCAGCGCCATGCCGATATAGATATAAACCAGCATTTCATGATCCTGCCCGTGGATGGGGAGCCATACCGCAAGCTGGACGGCAAGCCATCCCTTAAAGACATCCATCAGCAATACCGGGATCCCTGCCTTGTAGCCGAGCACCCTGATGACATTGGTGGCACCTGCGTTTCCGCTTCCATGCTGACGGATATCGATACCATAAAGCATTTTCCCGACCCAAACGGCCGACGGAACCGATCCCAGCAGGTAGGCGGCCAGGATCTCCAGGGTGATATATACGACAATCATGTATCAGGTATTAAAGATGAACTGTCATTGAAAACCGGCTTCCTCACATGCGTTTGAAGGACCGTTGTGCCGGTGTCAACCAGTTTGCAAAGTAAAATAAAATCCCGGTAACTATTGTGTCTCTTCTGTTTGAAATTTCCGCAGAAAATCACGTTTCTTCCTTTCAGTTGCCAGCGAATAGGAAAATCCCTTTGCCAGGTTCCTCACCCTTTTCTGTTCCGCGCCGGACTGGACATCCTCCCTGACGGCATCATTGAAGGCTGCGTCGGACGAAAGAGCGGTCAGCATCCCCCCCCGGTAATTGAAAAAATACCAGTCATCCTTTGTCAGTTCAAAATAAAAGGTAAAGTCGTCTCCGTTTACCTTTTTGGTATACTCAATTGTCCCTTTCACATACCTGTTGACCTGCACCTTACCGATATTGGCAATGCCAATGTTGCCGTAAGAGACATAGGAATGCGTGACCGAGTCCCATTTCATGGTGACGTCGGCCAGGAAGATGGTGCGGTCGAGCGCTTCGGGTATCTTCTTGAATTTCCCAAGCAGGTCGTGTTCGTTGGTAAGCTGTTCACATTCCTTTTTGTCAACCAGGTTTTCCAGGGCTTTGGCAAAGGGGGTACTCATCAGTTTAACGCCGGGAAGGTTGATCGATTCGAGTTTCCCGCTGAACTTCTGCAGTCCCTGTTCCGAGAAGGGGAAATTGAGTGTTGTGGCGCAATGCAGCCTGACAGAGTCGGGAATGATAAAATAGTCGAGGGTGCCGAAATGTTCCATTTTAAAGGGGCCGGGTTTGAGGCTGAGATTCAGCCTGCCCTCGCCGCGGATCATGCAGTTCCAGGTGTTCAGGGAGAAGAAATTTCCGTGGTCGTTCAGGTTTTTCAGCTTTTCTGTAGAGGCAATCCTGAACTCCGTAGTCGGAAGATAATATTCTATCAGGCCTCCGGAGGTAACCATGGTCGTATCGCTGAAGCTGATCTTTCGCCTGAAAAACGACGGACTGATCCTCACCTCGGTGTTAAAAAACATCATTCCCAGGTTGATCGGTTCGTTTTTTGTATTCCGCAAAGGGGCAATTACCGGAATCTGGACATGGTCGGGATTTATCGTGCTTTTAAACTTCACCCACTCGGCGGTTGCGGTAATGCAGGTGGTGACCGGATGGAATCCCCCGTCAAACAGGAGGTTCTTCTCCCGGGCATACAGCGAGACATCCCCGCAGAAGGCAAATTCGGGACTCAGTCCGAAATTAGCCGAATCGCCGATCGACCCCTGGGCGGCGGTCTGCCGGGTGGTATCTATCCAGATGCGGCTGAAATGAATCTTCTCCCGTTTTCCGGCACGGTCAATGTAGTCATAATCGCCACTCCCGCCATATTTTTTCCGGGAGGTGATGCTGATATCGGCATTGTAAAACTGGTGCGACCGGTTAACCGTATTGGCTATGATGATGGAATGGGTGAGCGTTTGCAGCTGCGCATCCTTCATGATGACCACCTTCCCGGAATCGGGGTAGATGGCCGCATCGGCCACCTTGATGATCTTCACCTCCTGGGCATGGATCACATTGGTGCGAAGGTTGTACCGTGCCTTTGCTGCAAAGAACTTCAAAGAATCCTGCAGGGGATGGACCGAAATAAACTCCGATCCTGTGTAGGCCAGGTCGATCAGCTGCGTAAGGCTAAGCGAGTCGGAGACCTTCTTTTTGCTCTGTTCGTTGTACAGCATGATCTCCTCGCTGTCGATGAGCCAGTCGAAGCGGTCCATCGTACAGATATACTTGTTGATAGGGAAATCGACCCTTGAGATCCCCACATTCGATTTGAATTCCCCCTTGCGGTGGTCAAAATCAAAATGGGTCTGGTAGTTTTTGGTAGAGATGGTCAGGTCGGCCAGGTCGTATGATTTGATACGGAAGTTGGCGATAAGGGCGTCGAATGTTCTGCGGTTGAAGTTGAACCCGCGCGAATCCATTTCAGCATCCTTGATCCTGACGGTGCCATCGCCGCTGAGCAGACGAGGGGTAAGTCCGAGGCTCCCGGCGAAGGTCGACTGGTTGTTGTACATACCCATTTGCCGGCTGGTGGTGGTAATCGCCAGTGAATCTTTATAGGGAAGCCAAAATTCCCTGACCGAATCGCCGTTTACCTGCGGAAATTCAACGGGTCCTTCAACCTCGACGGCCCTGAAGGTCTTCGCCAGGGTCTTCATGGAGTCGGGCAGGAAGGTGATATCGGGCGAATAACTGGTCGAGTTGAGGTATTTGAAGGTGCCATCGCCGCGTAGCCCCCTGTTACTCAGGTCGATCTTTGCGCTGAAGGTGCCCTTGCCTCCGTAAACAGGAAGCCCTTCGGGCCCTGTTGTTTTCTCAAGTCCCAGCGAATAATCGGGCCTGACCTTGAGCGGCTCTTCGATCTGGGGGAAGATCCCGGCAGTTACAAGCGAACCTGAAAATTTCAAACTGTCTGTCACCAGGTCGTCGAGACCACTGATGGAGAAGGGCTTGACTTCATAATAAAACTTGTCCTTCGGATACACCCCCTTCTGAACGGAGCCATTGTTGTAATAGACCATGGCCGTGGATTTGTTGGTAAAAAGAGGGTATTGTTTCAGCTGTTTCAACCCCGATTTGTTCTTCGGGTCATCGATCAGCAGATCGCCGCTGAGGTTGGTAACCGCGGTTTTAATCCTGACAAGGGGGAAGGTGCCGGTTTTGGGATCGCGCGTTTTACTGGTGACGAAGAACAACATGGAATCGACCTGGGGCAGGTTTAGTTTAAATTTGTTGTATTCAAAGGAGCAATCATGGGCATAGAAGTCAAAAAGTCCGGCTCCCAGTTTCCCGGAATAGACAAAATCCATATCCTTTTTCAGCACCACCTCTCCTTTGTCGGGATAGACATAAACCTGCTGCGAGTCGCTGAGCGCCACCATTTTGACTCCCTGGATCTTCAGGTCGAAGGTCTCCAGGTTCAGTGAGCCATTGCTGGTATTGGTCACATAGGAGTTGAAGAAGATGACATCATAGTCGGATCGGCCCATGTAGGCATTGATATAGTTGTATAGCTTATCTTTCGCCCGGGCCGTTTTGTTTTCAACATCATACAGGAGGAACCCCCTGTTTGCCATGTTCAGCAGCTGCGCCTCAACCTGTTCGGCAGGTTTGTTCATGTAGCGGGTAATCTCCTCCAGGGTAAAATCGCGCGACTTTTTCTGGTTGGTATAGTTTTTCACAAGGTTCAGCGGATTGGCTTCATCGATACCTCTGAGCCTGTCGTAGCGGTGCGAAGAGTAATAATTGCTCGACTCGAAAACTGCTTTACTCTCTTTTGACGGCCCCTTCATCATTTCGAAACTGATCTTTGGCTGACCCACCATCCAGTAAACAGCCTCGCAATAAATCTCAATTTTGTGAAAGGAATCGAACCAGGGGCTGGTGGTTGGCATCCGTTCATCCTTGTTGAAGGAGAGCTCTTTTTTATCATCCATATATTTCATCTGCAACCCGGGATGATAGATGGAATCATTCTCGTGGTATATGGTTATGGAGGCCTGTGCAGAATTGATCCTGTCGTTGCGGATGATGTAAATTTTTGAACGGACGACGACAAAATTCTTGCCGTCCTTCTTGAAAAAAAGACAGGCATCATTTGTTTTATCACCGGTACCGATGATACGGTTTCCCTCCATGGAGAATCCCCCGAGATAATCGATATTGTTGAATAAACCTGCAATCCCGATCATCTTGTCGTAGGAGCTGAACCTGGGATAGGATGCCTTTTCCTCGGTAACATCGGCCAGCACCTTGTCCTGGTATCGCCCTGCCACCAGGGCGGGGAAATATTTCTTATTGGTCAGCATGACCGTGTCGGCCGTAAAATTGGAGAACCTCATCTGGATGCTGTACCGGTTCAGGGTTCCGTAAACTTTCTCCGGATCGCCCCCGGCCCGCTTCCAGTTGACCATCCCCTGCGAACCCCGCCACTGGCTTGTCAGGGGATAATAGGACCCTTTGGTATTGTATATGTTCAGACTGTCGTCGTTGGCATAACAGGTCAGGTTCCCGTTCGAAAATACGATAACCGGAACTGTGTCAAAGACAAAGCGGAATTCCGCCGGCATGATTTTCCAGCGGGTCGTTGTTGACTTATAGACCTCGTTTGCGGCAAAGAGATTCGAGGTGGATTCAAGGAAGGTAATAAAATTCCTGCTGTTCTTGTCAGCCAGCAGCTTCTTCAGGATATCCGACCAGGGATTGAAATAGCTGTCGGGCTGACGGGTATTGACGAAGATATTGAGGGCATTGATATAGTTGAAGAAATCGGGATATGGCCTGATCTTCTTTTTGACCATCTCATTGAATATCGAATAGATGACCTGCTTATGGCCGGCGTCGAATTTCTCCTGGTTCCATTTCTGCACAAAATCCTGCATGTAAGGCGTGATGATCTTTTTTTCGTTCTCGGCGAGGTTAAAGAAAATGGCATTCAGTTCGCCGACGAACTTGGTGGAATCGCCCGTGAACAGGGCCAGTTTCTGCCCGTATGAAAAACAGGCGGAAAACAGGCCGATGAGCAAGATCAAAACACTCCTTACAGGAATTTTATTCATTTTACAAATTTAGCGCCAACCCACTGGTTGGCCGACTTATGACTGACATAGATCAGGCCCGACATAACCGCGACCTCCCTGATCATCTCCAGGTCCTGTTCGTAGAAACCACTGACCAGCAAGGTTCCGTGGTCAGCGAGGCAGCCTGCGTAAACAGGGATATCGTTGAGCAACACATTGCGGTTGATGTTGGCCAGGATGAGGTGAAAGGCCGGAAGCGGGATTATCGACGCATCCCCCTGGATCACGTTAACTTCACCTGCGTTGTTGTTGTTCATATTATCGAGGGCATTGGCATAGGCCCAGTCATCGTTGTCGATGGCCACCACCTGTGCCGCCTTCATTTTATGAGCCAGGATCGCCAGCACCCCGGTGCCGCACCCCATATCCAGCACGCGGCAGCCTTCAGGATGTTCATCCAGCAGGAGTTCCAGCATCAGCGAGGTGGTTTCATGATGCGCCGTACCAAACGACATCCTGGGTTCGATCACGATATCGTAGGCAATGCCCGGCTGGGGCTGATGAAACGGCGCCCTGACCTGGCATAGGCCGGCAATGGTAACGGCATCATAGGCGCTTTCCCACAGGGCATTCCAGTTTTGCGGCTGGATCTCCTGCATGTCGACGGTAATCGCATGATCCGTTCGCAGTTGCTGCATATAGGCGCCAACGACCGACGCATCGTAGAGATCCTCACGGATATAACCCTGCAGGGTATCGTCGGTTTCGGTAAAGCTTTCAAAACCAAGTTCCGACAGCTGTGCCATGATGATCTCAGGGTCGAAGTCCTGAAAATTACGGATATTGAATTCGATATATACCATGGCTAAAGGGATGAAACGATCTGGATAAACTCTTCGGCCTTGAGCGAGGCGCCACCGATAAGGCCGCCATCAACATCCGTCTGGGCAAAGAGTTCCATCGCATTTTTCCCATTGCAGCTGCCGCCATATAGGATTGAGGTATTTTCAGCTGTTTTGGCGCCATATTTTTCGGCAACCAGCTGCCTGATATAACCATGCATCTCCTGTGCCTGTTCGTTGGAGGCGGTAACGCCGGTACCAATCGCCCAAACGGGTTCATACGCTATCACGACCATTCCGAAGGCAGCGGCGGTCAGATGAAACAGCGATTCTTCAAGCTGTTTTTTCACGACGGCAAAATGCTGTCCGGCTTCACGCTCGGGCAGGAGTTCGCCGCAGCAGAAGATCGGGCGGATTCCATGTTTCAGCAGGGAGTCGACCTTTGCCATCAGGAATTCATTGCTTTCATTGAAATATTTGCGGCGCTCCGAATGGCCGATAATACAATATTCAACCTTCAGCTCCTTCAGCATTACCGGGCTTATTTCACCGGTAAAGGCGCCTGCATCGGCAGGATAGATATTCTGGGCACCGACTTTGAAGTTAGCCTCTTCAGCAACATCGGAAGCCATTTCGATATACAGGGTCGGGGGACAAAGCACCACTTCGGTATTCACCAGTTCCATTTCATCCAGCGCATCGGCAATTTCGGTAATCAGGTCTTCAGCTTCTGAAAATGTTTTATTCATTTTCCAGTTTCCGGCAACAATTTTTTTTCTCATTGAATTTGTATGTTTGGTTTATGTTATTGATTCAGATTATTTTGCCCCTATTTTCCAGGCACCACCGGAGAGGGTTGAATAGCCGGAAAAAGAGTTCTCCCCGGCCCTGCCGGTTTTATCAATGACCCCTCCCAGGCCCTCCCCTTGGAGGGGCTAACATGGCTTCTGGACAGGCAGTGTTTACTAATGTTTTAGAAGGTAGTGCCTAAAAACTGTCAACTTTACTGACACATGTTTAAACAGTCCACGGCTAATTTGTAAACAAATGTCAAGCTAATTAACGGCTTGTATCGCTTTGTAAAATTACGTGAATTTCCTTTCAAAAAATCTGAAGCTACCTGAAATAGTTTTATAAAAAAAAATTAGCCATCGCTAATTTTGAATTATTATTTCTTATCGAAAATCACCTTTTCAGTTAGCAAAATAAAAATCCATTTCCGGGCAAAAAATTAATATCGGGATCCCTTCAGGATACCTCGAAATTTTTTATTTGTATATCCTTGTATTTATTTGTATTATTCTGTACTAATTTGTATTAAATAGTTCACTATCAAGTAGTTGTTCATAACTTTATTTT
>CAIYQH010000328.1 GCA_903928285.1 uncultured Bacteroidales bacterium | reverse complement strand
GGTGTCTCCGTGAGGATCTTCAATGGCCACACCGACGGGCAGGTGATCCCGTTCATCCAATGTAACGGCAAAACCATTGTTTACATGGCCGACTTGCTTCCTTCGGCTGCACATGTTCCGCTGCCCTGGGTCATGAGCTACGACACCCGTCCGCTCATCACCCTGAAAGAAAAGGAGGTGTTCATGGCCGAAGCAGCCGCGAAGGAGTTTATCTTCTTCCTCGAGCACGACCTTTACCACGAATGCTGCACGGTGGAGGCCACTGAAAAGGGGATCAGGCTGAAGGGCACCGACACGCTGGCGGGGTGCCTGGCATAAAGGCGCAGGAAAAGCCGTCGGCCCCGCGATGCAATATCATTAATCCAGTTCTGCAAACAATTCAACGGCAGCCTCCGGCGATGCCCGGTTGCGGTTTGCTAGGTTGATATTTTTTTATTTGTACATTTACCCGCAAATTTTATCCCCATGGCCAAAGAAGAATTCCGGGTTTACGCTTACCGCTGGGTGATCCTGGCGGTGTTTATGTGCACGGTGGTTGTTAACCAGCTCCTGTGGATCACCTTCGCACCCGTGACCGGCAGCGCCGCCGCCTTCTACCACGTATCGGATCTGAGCATCGGCCTTCTGTCGATGGTGTTCATGGTGGTGTACATCGTGGTTTCGATACCGGCTTCCTGGGTGATCGACACCTACGGGTTTCGCGTGGCTGTTGGCATCGGGGCCGTGCTGACAGGTGTTTTCGGGCTGGTTCGCGGCGTGGCGGCCGACCATTTCACCTGGGTCCTCATCGCGCAAACCGGCATTGCCATCGGGCAGCCGTTCCTGTTAAACGCCATGACCACGGTCGCAGCGCGGTGGTTCCCCATCAGCGAACGGGCCATCGCCTCCGGGCTGGGCTCCCTGGCCATGTACCTGGGCATCGTTTTCGGGATGGTTTTAACCCCTTACCTGGTGATCCATTCGGGGTTCAAAAGCACACTAAACTATTATGGCATCGCAGCAGCCCTGGCAGCCATCCTCTTCGTGGTCTTCGCTAAGGAACGCCCGCCCACGCCGGCCTGCCCCCCAGGGCAGGAAGAACGCTCGCTGGTGTTCGAAGGCCTGAAAAACATGCTTCGCAAAAAGAATTACCTGCTGCTGCTGGTCGTTTTCTTTATCGGGCTTGGCGTGTTCAACGCCGTTGCCACATGGATCGAAGAGATCGTTCGGCCGCGGGGATTCAGCATCACCCAGGCGGGTGTTGCCGGCGGACTGATGATCTTTGGCGGGCTGGTGGGCGCTGTGGTGATCTCCTGGCTGTCGGACCATTACCGCAGAAGGGTCCCGTTCATGCTGGCAGCGCTGCTTTTCTCCTGCCTTGGACTGGCGGGGATCACCTTTGCAACCGGCTATATCCTGTTACTCTCCTCCTCGTTTATCCTGGGATTTTTCCTGCTGAGCGCCGGTCCCGTCGGGTTTCAATATGGCGCTGAAATAGCTTATCCCGCACCCGAAGGAACTTCCAACGGGTTGCTCCTGCTGATGGGCCAGATCTCGGGCATCATCTTCATCCTTGGCATGGACCAGTTCAAAGCAGCCGGCACCGGGTCGATGACCCTCTCCCTGGTGATCCTCATCGCCCTGATGTTCATCTCCTTCCTCATCGCCTCCCGCCTCAGGGAATCGGCCCTTCTTTCGGGCAAGCAGGATTCCTGAAACTGGTTTCTGATTTCGGATTTCAGATTTCAGATTTCGGATTTCAGATTTCAGATTTCACATTTTACCCCCAATTTTTATCTTCATTTTTGATTTTATCGCCTTGAATAATTGAATGTGAGATGTGAAATCCGGG
>CAIYQH010000327.1 GCA_903928285.1 uncultured Bacteroidales bacterium | reverse complement strand
CCGGGTGATTTACGAGCGCCCGTGCAATGGCAACCCGCTGACGCTGGCCGCCCGACAACTCATTCGGTTTATGGGCCATACGATCGCCAAGTTTCACCTCCTCAAGCGTAAGTCGGGCCAGTTCCATCCGCTTGGCCTTGCCCACACCGGCATAGATCAGGGGAAGCATCACGTTTTCCAGGGCCGTGGAGCGCGGCAACAGGTTAAAGGTCTGAAAAACAAACCCGATCTGCCGGTTCCTGATCTCGGCCAGGGCATTGTCATCCATCTTGCTGACATCCTCCCCGTTCAGGAAGTAACTGCCGCTGGTAGGCGTATCAAGGCACCCCAGGATATTCATGAGGGTGGATTTCCCCGACCCGGAGGGACCCATCAGGGCGACAAACTCATTTTTTCTGACAACCAGTGAAACACTCCTGAGCGCTTCAACGAGGATGGTACCAATCTTGTAATTCTTGACGATATTATCGAGACGGATGACCTCTTTTTCCATTTTTCTGTCGTATTAAAAGCGTAATGAAAAATTTTCCTTGCTTAAATCATCTTTAAAAAACACCACCCCCATCTGGAAGAGATCGACCGTGACCTTCACCTTCTTATGACGGCAGATGGTTCGCCAGGCCTCTTCCATTCCTGACGACCAGTGTATATCGTCGAAGATGAAGATGGTATTCTGGCTGATATGTTTCAGGCACTCTTCAAAATAGGCCAGGGTTGGTTTCATTTTATGGTTGCCATCAAAAAACACGAGATCCGGCGATGGCATTTTCTCCAGGGCGCCGGTAAGTTTATCCTCAAAATTCCCTGTAATGATTTCAATATTTTTAAGTCCTGATTTGTCGAAATTTTCGTGGGCCACATTGGCCGAATCAAGACATCCTTCCAGGGTGATAATCCGGCTGTCGGGCGATGCGAGGCCAAGATAGATGGAACTGATCCCCAGGGAGGTCCCCAGCTCGAGTATGTTCGCTGGCTTGTATTGCCTGACCATCCTGAATAACAATTCGCCCTTTTTCTGGCTGACACACGACTGGTGCACGATATCCCTTACCCTGACAAACCGCTGGTCGCCCGGGAAATCCTTGCGTTTGGCTCCCAGGTCCTTGCGCTTGATAAACCTTGAAACACTTTCGAGTTCCTTGCGGAGCCTGTTGACAACCCTGAATTGCTGGTATTCTTCTGTATCACTCAGCACATGTTTATAAAAATCATAAACAAAGGGAGAGTGAAGGCGGTATTTAGATTGTGATTTTAGGTAATGTCTGAGATATCCGAGAAATGCATCAACCTTTCTGCTCATAGCGAAATAATAAGATTACAAAATTAACCTAAATCCGCGGATTAACAAGTTGGACGAAGAAACCACGGAATAGTTACAAATTACTAACTTTGCGCCAAAATTAACCAAGGTGCCAATGGCAAAACGTTCAAAAATCGCAAACTATTTTTCACTCGTAAAAATAAATCATACCATATTTTCGCTTCCCTTTGCCATGATCGGATTTTTCCTGGCTGTAAAGCTAAAAGAGGAGAACCTGAGCTTCAGGTTGCTGCTGCTGGTACTGCTCTGTGTATTTTTTGCACGCAACGCCGCGATGGGTTTTAACCGTTATGCCGACCGTGATATTGACAAAAAAAACCCCCGGACGACCCTGCGTGAAATTCCGCGGGAGATCATCAGACCCGGGTCGGCGCTGCTTTTTGTCATCATCAACGCCATGCTGTTCATGACAGCCAGCTATTTCATCAACTTTTTATGTTTTTCCCTTTCCCCCGTTGCCCTGCTGATCGTTTTAGGCTACAGTCTCACCAAGCGGTTCACCTACCTGTCGCATCTGTTTCTCGGGCTGGGGCTTGCCCTGGCCCCGATCGGTGCCTACCTGGCCGTTACCGCCCGGTTCGACCTGCTTCCGCTGATCTATTCGGCGGTGGTGATCTTCTGGGTTGCCGGGTTCGATATCCTGTATGCACTGCAGGATATCGGTTTTGACATATCGGAAAACCTAAAATCGTTACCGGTACTACTGGGAAAACGAAATGCCCTCATCCTGTCGGCTATATTCCACCTCATAGCCGTAATACTGGTGGGATTTGCAGGCTTTTACGGACATTTCACCACGCTTTACTGGATCGGTGCCGCCATCTTCACACTCCTGTTATGTTATGAACATGTTATTGTCAAACCCAACGACATTTCTCGTGTCAACCTTGCTTTTGCGACCATGAACGGGATGGCCTCGGTGATCTTCGCCTGTTTCGTGATCGGCGATTTGTTTCTGTAAGCGTAATCTGCTGGCAGGACATCATACGAGAAATTTGTTACCGGGTTATCATTTATTCTTTTATCACATTCCATTGGAATTGGCTTAAATAACCTATTGTTCCAACCTCAGGAAAAACTTATCCTCCTCCCATTTTTTAGGATCATTACGTATATAATTTGCAATGTCACGGCAGGATTCTTCATTCCTGATATAGTGCCTGATTGGGAAATGGCATCCGGTGGGGATAAGCTATCCTGTTCTGTAATGGCATCCGGCGGGGAAATGGCATCTGGTTTTGAATTACCCTCCTGTGGGGAAATGCAATCCGGTTTGGCCATGCCATACATGGCCCTACACCATGGCATATTCCAAAACAATTGCATGTCCCAAACAACAGCATATCCAAAAATAATTGCTATTCCCAATAACATTGCAATTTCCAACCCCACGGCATGTCCCAAGACAAGACCATTTCCCAAGATAAATTTCATCAACCGGCCTGCAGGTATTACTTACAATATTCCCCGTACCGTTTAGAACCAGGGTTTGGAGTGTTCAAGGTAGTATGTCTAGGCTCCTTCACGGGACAAGGTCAGGACTCTGCCCTGCAACCGCCGGGAGAGATCCAGCAAAGAACATTCAAGCAGAATTTCCTGGCAAAATCTTCCCTTTCAGAAGTCCGACCACCAAAAAAGAATGACGAAACATCGAAGGCTCGATGCTTTTATATTGAAATTCAACAAAATAATAGTCAAATATTTTATACATAAATATGGTTAACATTTTGACAAACCAATAAGTTTTTGGTATAAATTTAACATCTCTTAACTGCTGATTATCCAATCGCCAGAAATGCTGTATGAAACCATTTCCATATACACTTAACAAATAAACTCTCCTCATGAAACTAAACTTACGTAACAGACGTGTGCTTTCATGCGCTCTGGCGATTATGATCCTGGCCGCGATGGCCTGGTCATGCAGAAAAGACGATGGTACAACCTACATCCGGGTTTACAACAGCCCCCCCGCATCCACACCGGAGGCTTTTTCAGGAAATTCTCTTCAGATGATGTCCGATTATGAGATGACCCATAATATGGCCTTCCCCGGCGGGGTGATGCACAGTGCCTCCTCGGGATTGGTTCAGGGTACAGCAAGCGGCAGCGGTTTTAAAATGATCGGCTTTCTGATGAATAAAATTCTGAATTTCAAGCGAAAACAGCACATCAACAACGAATTCCAGGACATCGACAACGCACTCAGCTTAATACAGGCGCAGATCGCTACTTTGGACAGCAATAACGTGCATTTCCAGCAGGTTTTAATAAAAAAAGTAGACATGATGACGATTCTTCTCACACAATTTACTCTCAATCAGGATATCACAAACATTCATACTGAATACAATATTACCAGTAATAATTATTTCGGATTTTATCGCAACATTGCAACACAATGGGAACAGGATACAACAAGCGCATATCTTATTACCCAGATGCACGAGGCCGCCAAGTCCGCACCGACCTGGGCGAGCAAAATAATCAACGATAAGGACAGTAAGAGCATGCTGAATACCATTCAGGACATGCATGATGCCCTCATCCCAGTATTGCCAGGTACAACGACCAATGCCCTGAAAGCATACGCCACACAACTGATTGACAACCTGAGCTTAGCACACACTACCAAGGTCCTGGATAGACAGGATGCGCTCAATCTCTACTGCCTTCTCGAGACCTATTTCATCACCATTATGAATTACGAATACCAGGCGGCCACGGTCTATTCAAATGCCTGCAAGGTGGTCGACTCGACAGGGGTGAACAGGTCAGACTCCATTTTTAAGGTCCAGTTTGGCAACCAGGTCGTGGACCAGGTCAAAGTGTTTCTCAAAGTGGTTGACTACCTGGTCGTCAATGTTGCGGAATACCGCGATGCCGCACGTTTTCAGCGGGATATGAAGACGGAGGACATGGGAATTGCCAGTGATACCGTATTCGGTCCTGCCCTCGGCCGCGCCCAACTGGTGGCCAACCTGCTGTGTGCTTCGGTTGGCAAGCCTTACCCCGTGATGAATGCAGTGATCACTACCCCCAAGTATTACGGTAACGGCGCCGGGCCTGTCACCCTTTCCTTTGCGGGGAGAACTGCAACCACGAACGCCGTGAACTGGACAAGCCAGCTGCCCTGCACACGGTGGACTGACAGCACATGCACCTCCAGCAATGAATGGACGATCAACCGGCTCGGGACACCTGGCGTCGCCGACCCTCCCGGGTTATCCGGGTACCTGCCCGTATCGATCCAGAATGCATGGTGGAACCCGTGGACCACTCCATCCGGTCATGTCCAGGTTTCTTTCTATAACCCGTTGAATCCCAATGACAATTCAGTGATACAAGACTCCGTTCACTCCGTCGGCCTGGCTTTTGTTGCATGCAGTTGGCCATGGGGCACGATGTATGTGGACAAAGCACCGGCTCATACACCCAGCTACCCGGGATATTTCTCCTATTATACGTTTGACGATTTTGCCTCATGGCCGATGTTCCCGACGCCTTCCACTGCAACAGAAAAGGGTGGTTGGATGGGAGGAACAGCAGGATTGCAGCAGGTGCACGACGGAACGTTCACAACCTCATCGGGATGCAGGATCCAGAACTGGCAGGGTACCCTGAGTAAGGCCAGCTACAGGTATGTTATGGCCGACGGCCACTGGAAAAACGTTAAGGTCGGCACGGCGCTTCCCGCCTACAATCCCGGGGTACAGGCCTGGGTAACCTGCAGCGTGCTGTATACCATGAAGGGGTCGGGAAAAAAGACTTTCCTCACGCTGTACGCGGGAACGTTACATCACTACCATTTTAACGCTGAATCCACCTATTGGATCGGATCGGAGGTTATCTCCTCGCAAATTCTGAACCAGGCCGGGGTTACGAAGATTCTATTCGGCAACGCCGCTTTGACTGCCGGAACCGATTACCAACCAGGCATCAGTTATTGTTATGAAACAAATGATGTGCCTTCGG
>CAIYQH010000326.1 GCA_903928285.1 uncultured Bacteroidales bacterium | reverse complement strand
TCTGCAACGGTTTGCTCATATAATAATTCATCCCTGCCGTGAAAAATGTCGCCCGGTCTTCTTCGAAAGTATTGGCCGTGATGGCAATTATTTTAACAAACCGGTTATGTTCCGTTTTTCGTTCAACCTCTATTTTCCTGATCTCCATCGTCGCAGTTACGCCATCCATGACAGGCATCATTACATCCATCAAAATGACATCATAAGCCTTAATCATAAACAATTCCACCGCCGCCAGGCCGTCCCTGGCGGTGTCAACTTTATGGCCAAGCCTTAACAACAGTGTTTTGATCAGATACAGGTTAATGGAATCATCATCCACCACAAGGATATTCAGCGGTCCTTTGGACCTCTCGGGATTAATACTGTTTTCAATGGTTTCCGTCATGGTAGCTGAAATACTCCCGGGTTCAAAGAATACCAAGCCTTTCCTGGAATTGCTTCAGTGTTTCAAGTAGGTTGCTGCGTATATGAATAAATTCAGACACCCCGGCTGCCTTAAAACGCTCAATCTGATCATGCGGATAACCTGCAACCACTAGGACCGGTTTATCTTCACCCTGAAGAAGTTGCCTGGCAATATCGGGGACAATCAGGATATTATCATCATCCGAACTGCATACCACAACGATTTCGGCCTGCGAAGCCTTTGCTGCTGCAACGCCCTCCTCAATGGTTCCGAAACCCTGGTTGTCGATAATGTCATAGCCTGCACATCCAAAAAAATTGGCCGAAAAGCCGGCACGGGCTCTGAGCATGGCCAGGTTTCCCATCGTGAATAAAAAGACTACCGGACGTTTATGGCCGATATTTACATACCTTTCGGTTGCAAGCCTGATTTGTTCAAAGGGTTGCGCCCCCCTGAAGGGTACCAGTTTTTTATAGGGAGTGGCGGTGGTTTTAGTTTCTGCGGCAGAACATGTTATCTTGTCCGCAATGGTTTCATGAATGTTGGGGTACTGGTTGGTTCCCAGAATGACAGTTTTCCTGAGGGCAATGTCGGTCGCTTTCAGGTTCCGGCTGCGTTCAACCTCATCCTGGATAAAACCCGACTTAATACAAGCAATCATCCCTCCCCTGTTTTCAACTTCTTTAAATAAATCCCAGGCATGATGGGCAATGGCGTGTGTAAGGTTTTCAATATAATAGGATCCACCCGCAGGATCAACGATCTTGTCAAGATACGATTCCTCCTTTAACACGAACTGCTGGTTACGGGAAATTCTACTTGAGATTTCATCCGGTTCACGGAACGATGCGTCAAAGGGCCTGATAGTGACCGAATCGGCAGTGCCGATGGCAGCCGACATCCCTTCGGTAGTGGTTCGCAGCATATTGACATAGGGATCATACATCGATTTGTTCCACAAGGAGGTGGCGGAGTGAATAAAAATTGTAAGCGATTCCTTCCTGGAAGGCTTGTACTGCTCAACCATCCTCGTCCACAAAAGCCTGGCAGCCCTGAGTTTGGCAATCTCCATAAAATAATCGGAACTGATGTCGAGCGAAAGCTGCATGTACGGGGCAATGTCATCCACGCTAAGTCCCTTGTCGGTAAGTCCGGCAAGGTATTCATTGGCAGCGGCAAGGCTGAAGGCAAGTTCCTGGACAAGGGAGGATCCTGCATTTTGAAAATAATGTCCGTTGACGGTAATCGCCTTGAAAAATGGAAGTTTTTCCTTTACCGTCTTCACCAGGTACTCGGCTTCAAAAAGGTTGTGCTCCCAGGTATTATAGAAATTGCCATGTTGCAACAGGTAGCCGATCGGGTCAAAGTTGAGCGAGCCACGAACCTTTTCTCCCTCATCGCCAAAATGGCCCACCTCATAAACAAAGAGATCAAGGGTTGCCGGGTATGAATGGGAAGATGTGAAGTTTATCCCGGTTTTGTAAAAATCAATCCCTGCCAGCAGTTGACTCATCTGGCGCTGGGTTGTCACCTCCCTCACTTTAAATCCTATCGCGTCCACTCCTTTTGCAATGGCATCCACGGCAAGCGCATTGGTTTCACCCGGGTCGGATGTGGAGAAATCCTGTCTGACAATCCAGTCATTGTTGTTTTTCCTGACTCCCCTGACAAAAGGTGATTCATCGGGCAGCGCATTGAGGTATTCAAGTCCCGCCAGATCTTCAGCACGGTAGTAAGGTTTAACATCAAACCCCTCTCCTGTTTTCGATATCAGCTTCTTGCTGTAATCGGCCCCTTTCAGATCAGCAAGGATTTTTTCTTCCCAGGCGGAGGTGGGTACCGGAGGAAATTCTGAAAACAATTTTGTCTGCTCGTTATTGCCCATGACTAGTTACTTGATTTAGCGGTTGATATGTGGAGTGCACCTGCAACAGGTAAAGTGATGTAATACTACGCAAATATAAAGAATTCCATAACTTTACGAAAAAAAAGGTATGGTAGTCTCAATAACCGGATCTTCCGGGTTTATCGGTCAGGCTTTAATCAGAAAAATGGGGGAACTGGGATGGGCATTCCGGATCATTGGCCGTGATTCATTGAAAAAACCTGATGCAGAATTCCGGGAAGAGTTCATCGAGGGAAGCGATGCCGTGATTAACCTGGCTGGCGCCCCTGTTGCAAAGAAATGGACCTCCGGTTACAAAACCGAAATCATGGACAGCAGGGTACTGACAACCCGGAAAATTTCGTCGGCGATCAACCATGTAGAAAAAAAACCAGAAATATTTATTTCTGCTTCTGCCATAGGAATTTACGATTCGGTCAACACCCACGGTGAATCGAGCACGGATTTTGCCGACTCTTACCTGGCCCAGGTTTGCAAAAATTGGGAACAGGAAGCCATGAATTCGCAGCAGGTTACACGGGTTGTAATCCTGCGCACCGGGATGGTGCTCGGGAATGATGGCGGCGCCCTGAAAAAAATGCACCTCCCCTTCAGTATCGGTCTTGGCGCCAAGATTGGAAAAGGAACGCAATACATGTCGTTTATCCACCTGAATGACCTTACGGAAGCAATTGCCTTTATCACAGTGAACAAGGAGCTTTCGGGAATTGTCAACGCTGTAACACCCTATCCTACCAGCAATGAGGAGTTTTCCGACCGGCTGGCCAAGGTACTCGGGCAATCTTGCTTGCTTACCATCCCTCCGTTTATCCTGAAGATAATTTATGGCGAGGGAGCAGAGGTACTGCTGGAGGGACAGCGGGTCCTTCCTGAGAAGCTTGAACAGGCCGGGTTCCGGTTCAGATACCCAACCCTGCTGAATGCCCTGGTACAGATTTATGGCTGAATTACCTTCATTTCCCGGATCAACCGGTTATCCCCTGCAACCTTATCGATCACGAACAGACAATAGCGGATGTCGAGTGAGATATTCCGGCATTGCGAAGGGTCATACATCAAGTCGCTGAGGGTGCCTTCCCAGTTGCGGTCGAAATTGATCCCGATCAGCTGGCCATCGGCATTTAAAACCGGGCTCCCGGAATTGCCACCGGTGGTATGGTTACTGGCTGTGAAGGCCACGTGCATGGTTCCGTCACGATCGGCATAGGGGCCATAATCATGGTCCATGTATAGTTTCTTCAGCCGGGTGTCCACCTGGTAATCATAAACCGCCGAATCCTCTTTCTGTATCACCCCGGCAAGGGTGGTGAAATAGTTGTAGGTGACCCCGTCGGCCGGCTGATAGTTATCCACTTTTCCATAGGCCACCCGCAGGGTTGAATTGGCATCCGGGTAAAATCTCCTGTTTTGCTGCATCTCCATCAAACCGGCCATGTAAATGCGCTGGAGGCTGTCAATCCTGTCAGTGCTGGCTTTTATCTTCGGAAGAATGTCCTTTTCATTGCGTTCATTAATACTTCCCATCAGGCGAAAGATGGGATCCTTTTCCAGGACACTGATTTTGGCGGGTTTGAAACGGTCAAGGAATGAAAAGAGACGGACAGAATCGGTCAGGAGCGATCTTGAAAAAACGGAGTTGGAATAGGCTGAAAAATCATTTTTTCCGGATTTGTCAATTTCAGCAAAAATGGCAGGGAGAAAAGATTTGTCCATCCTGACTGCCATTTCGTGCAGCATGACACACATGATCTCACGGTCAACTGCAGGGCTGTAATTCCGGTAGAACTCCCTGGAATTTTTCCGAAGATTTGTTATGATTTTTTCAATCTCAGCGGAATGAACGGATTTGGTTTTGCTTGTTTTTACCAGTTCCCGGAAGCCTGCCGCAAATTTGACAATTTCAATACCCTGGCCGGCTTCACTGATACAGATCGCTGAAAGATCAAGTGGCAGGTATTTCCCATACACGGTCCTGAACATGGGTAAAAGATTCGCGTAACGGTTTTTCCGTTCGGTGTTTGATGCTGTCCATTCAGTAAACACCGTTTCCTGCTGCTCCTTGATTGAAACCGCCCCGATGCGCTTGATTCCGCGGGTCTCCCCGATCATTTTCTTCCAGTAATTGGCAATCCCGTTTGCTTTCGCGGTATATTGTATCCTGACAAACCTGTCTTTCTCCATGGCCGCATCGATGATGTCGAGGCGCTGCTGCCGCAAACCAACCCGGAGCGGGTTTTCCCTGTTGGCGATCAGATCCACGCCAAACGAGGGGATATACTCGCGGGTACTGCCGGGGTACCCGAAGACAAAGGTAAAATCGTCGGGTTTGTACCCTTTGAGGGATATCGGCAGGTACCTTTTGGGCTTATAAGGAACATTATCTTTCGAATAATCGGCCGGTTCATTATTTTTATTGACATAGATCCTGAAGATTGAAAAATCACCGGTATGTCGCGGCCACATCCAATTATCCGTATCTCCGCCGAATTTGCCGATGTTCGAGGGGGGAGCCCCTACAAGCCTCACATCCCTGAATACCTCATTAATAAAAAGATAATATTGATTGCCGTAATAAAAAGGTTTTATCCGGGCTTCATAGTGGGTCCCGGCGACCGACTCCCGTTCAAGTTTTTCAATATTCTGCCTGATAATCTCATTGCGTTGTAACAGGTTCATCTGGTCATTCACCCCCTGGAGGACTTTATCTGTAACCTCCTCCATCCTGACCAGTAGCGTCGCCGTGATGCCCTGGTTGGGAAGTTCCTCTTCAAACGAACCTGCCCAGAAACCATTGGCAAGGTAGTCGTGTTGTAATGAACTGTGGTGTTGTATCGCGCCGAGTCCGCAATGATGGTTGGTAAGAATAAGCCCTTCCGGAGAGACAATTTCAGCGGTACATCCTCCTCCAAACTGGACGATGGCATCTTTCAGACTCGAATGGTTCAGGCTATAAATATCTTCGGCCGAAAGTTTCAGCCCCAGCCCCTGCATCTGTTTAAAATTCAGCTGGTCAAGCAGCATGGGAATCCACATTCCCTCTTCAGCCCGGGCAGACATGCTGAAAATAAAAAGGAGGCCGAACAGGAATTTAAATTTTTTCATAGGTTACAGGGTTGGAATTTAACATAACAGATCTTTTTCCCCATTCCGAGCCACCTTGTTTCATAATAGGTCCGGATGGAAGCCACATCATCGGTGGTACCGGAATGATACAGGTCATCGGTAGACCATAACAAACGATGTTGGTTCTGCTGCACTACCCCGAGGGTAAAGTTGTAAAAAAAGGCATCATCCGTTTTCAGGTGGATGATCCCGTCAGGGGCGAGGATGTTCCTGTATTTGTCAAGAAAAAGGGGGGCCGTAAGACGGAGACGTTCTTTCCCCACCTGGGGGTCCGGAAAGGTGATCCATATTTCAGCGACCTCCCCGGGAGCAAATATGCTTTCAACCAGGCCTACCTGGGTACGGACAAAGGCAACATTTTTCATCTGCTGCTCTGATACGGTTTTACAACCTCTCCAGAGTCGTGCACCTTTCCAGTCAATGCCGATGAAATTTCTTTCAGGATAACGGGCTGCAAGCCCTACCGCATACTCACCTTTCCCGCAGCCCAGTTCAACTGTAAGGGGATGATTATTTCCGAAGAACTTCTCATGCCATTTCCCACGTAATGAAAATGCAGGGGTAAGATCATTGTAATCGGGTTGGAAGAGGTGTGGAAACAAAAGATTTTCCTGAAAGTGAACCAGTTTTTTTTTACCCACAGATCAACTATTTTGCGAGTAACCAGGCATCCCTGAAGTCGGAGGATTTAGTGCGGGCTAACAATTCGCCGGCTTTATCACGCTGCGAACAGGTGCCAATGGCAACCCGGTAAAGCCCGGTTCTTGAGCGGTCGAATATGGAGGCATCCATTCCCTTCCGTTTCAAGTCTGCAACACAAGTCTCCGCATTTTCCTTCAGCCTGAACGCCCCGACAATGACGGCAAAGGCATCGTCAGCCTTAACGGCAGAAGGGACTTCCGTAACCGGTTCATCTTCCTGCCTGACCGGTGCGGTTACCTGTTTAACAGGCACAGGCGCTATACGGGCGGTAAATGCCGGTTTGCGGGGAGCCTCCTTTTTTTCAACCAGGGAGGCGGTGGAGAAACGGGTAAGGAATGAACTCAGGATATTGGCATTGCTGGTGGCATTGACCGAAATTTGATCATACCGGGTCAACCCGATGATGGCGGCGCATCCGATCGGCAGTGCGAGGATGGCGGCCCATTTGAGCACGCGGGGAACAACGAGGCTTTTTCTGCCTTGAGGTATCCCGCCTGTGATGGTCAGCGGCTCCCGGCTTAAGAGGGAGCCATTCCGGGTTACAGGCGGGGAGATAAAGGAGCTTAGACCAAACGATTCAGCAAGTAAATTGAACGATTTATCCTGTTCAAACTGGATGTTACCCTCCCTGCCTGAATGAAGTTGTCCGATACCCGGAATGATCACCTTGGTTCCAGACTGCAAGGCCTGGCGGCATTCCTCTGCAAATTGTTCGGTCAGATTACAGCCATCCTGATAGGAGGTTCCAAGCGAATCGGCAACCGCGTTGGCTAAAAGACCGTCATTTTGCTTCAGGTTGACATTGAAGAGAAGTTTTTTAAATGGAGGCTGAAAGGCGTGATACACCGGATCAATGCGGGCAGGGGCATAGTTCCCTATAAAGCCTCCCAGCCCGGGAATGATGACGCAATCATGTACCGATAACAGTTCTGCTATGCAACTCCTGATGTCCATTTTCTGCATTTTATCAACATGCTAAGATACGTAAATATTACAAAAAGGTTCCGTTCCTGTTGGTAATTTTTAGCAAATCGTCCGGTGTGTCTATCGCAATCCCTTCATATTCTGTTATTTGTGTATTAATCCTGTAACCATACCAAAGCCATCGGAGTTGTTCCAGCGATTCAGCCAGTTCCATCCGGCAGGGAGGAAGTTTCACAATTTCGCCAAGTGTCCGAGAGTGATATCCGTAGATCCCAATATGTTTATAATAGGTATTGACCGACAACCACTCATTCTGTTCAATTCCGCGTGTGAAGGGTATGGCGGAGCGGCTGAAAAGCAGGGCGGCACCCTGATGATCAACCACGGCTTTCACCACATTGGGATTGGTAAGATCCTCCGGAAGTGTGATCTTTTTAATCAGGGTTGCCAGTCTGACGCGGGAATCGTTGAAACAACAGGCCAGCTGGCTGATCTGATCCGGTTCAATAAACGGTTCATCCCCCTGTATATTAATCACATAATCATATGTTTCACCAACTGCCGCCAGTTTTTCAACCACCTCCTGACACCTTTCGGTTCCACTGCGGTGATGATCGCCGGTCAACATAACATTCCCCCCAAATTTCATAACATGATGACTTATCACTTCGCTTTCAGTGGCAACAACGACCTTCGAGAGGGAGGCACATTTCAAGGACTGTTCGTAAACCCGCCGAATCATGCTTTTGCCTTCGATGATCACAAGCGGTTTGCCCTGAAACCTGGTTGAGGCATAGCGGGCGGGGATGATCCCGAGAATCTTCATCAGGAAAACAGGTTAAAAAAGTCCATGAAGCTGGGCATTTATTTTTTCAATAACGGCTCCGAGATCCTCAGGATTCTCACTCACCTTAAGGTTGTCGGCATCGATGATAAGCAGTTTACCGAATTTATACCCTTCGATCCATTCTTCATACATTTCGTTCAGGTTCTTCAGGTAGTCGAGCCTGATGGCATTTTCATATTCCCTGCCCCGTTTTTGGATCTGGCTGACGAGGGTTGAGACACTTGCGCGCAGGTATATCAGCAAATCGGGGGGTTGGATAAAGGTACTCATCAGGTCAAAAAGGGACCTGTAATTTTCAAAGTCGCGGGTACTCATCAGGTTCATCGAATGCAGGTTGGGGGCAAAGATGAAGGCGTCTTCATAGATGGTCCGGTCCTGCACCACTGTTTTCCCCGAATTGCGGATGTCAACCACCTGCCGGAAACGGCTGTTCAGAAAATATATCTGAAGGTTAAAAGACCAACGCTGCATATCCTCGTAAAAGCTGTTCAGGTAAGGATTTGTATCTACATCCTCGTAATGGGGTTCCCACCCGAAATGTTTCGCCAGCAAGCTGGTCAGGGTTGTTTTCCCGGATCCGATATTTCCGGCGATTGCAATATGCATAGGTTTTATTTTTGATCAAAATTAAGAAAAGGATTCAATTCCCTGACATCATTTGCAGGATTTCATCTACATATTTACGGTCGTTTGCCAGTCGCGGGACTTTATGCTGCCCGCCCAGTTTACCTTTGTGTTTCAGCCACTGGTAGAAGGTATTTGCCGGTAATATCCTGATTTGCGGTTCTACCAGCAGCAGGTCATGGTATCGTTTGGCTTCATAATCAGAATTGAGAGATTTAAGCGCTGTATCCAGCGCGCTGGTAAAGAAAGCAATATCATCAGGTTGTTTCTCGAATTCAATCAGCCATTCATGCGCCCCTTTTGACTTGCCGTTAAAATAAACAGGAGCTGCCGTGTATTCCGCAACAATGGCATGGCTGCGTTCACATGCAACCGCCATGGCTTTTTCAGCATTGTCGATAATCAATTCCTCGCCAAAGGCATTAATGAAGTTCCGGGTACGGCCCGAAATTTTAATCCTGTAAGGTCGGCATGAGGTAAATTGTATGGTATCTCCGATCAGATAGCGCCATAAACCGGCATTGGTTGTTATGACCATTGCATAGTTGGTGTGGAGTTCAACCTGTTCGAGACTGCAGGCATCGGGATACTCCCTTCCAACCTGGTCGGGGGGGATGAACTCATAGTAGATGCCATAATCCAGCATCAACAGCATATCATCTTCACCATCACGATCCTGGATACCGAAAAATCCTTCGGATGCATTGTATGTTTCCAGATAATTGACCTTTTCAGAGGGGAGGATAAGCCGGAATTGCTCCTTGTAAGGCGAGAAATTAACCCCGCCATGGACGAACAGTTCAAAATTGGGCCAGACATCCAGAATGTTCCTTTTTCCTGTCATCTCCAGTATCCGTTTGAATAACAGGAGCGTCCATGAAGGGACACCGGAGATATTCGTCACATCATGCTGTATTGTTGCAGCAGCCATCATTTCAATCTTGCTTTCCCATTCATCCATCAGGGCAATCGACAGGTTTGGCGTCCGCATAAATTCCACCCAGCCAGGCAGGTTCTGGATCAGAATGGCCGACAGGTCGCCCTGGTAATATAATTCATTGTTGATCTCCTTGATCTGGTGGGAGCCTCCCATGGCAATCGATTTCCCGTCGAAAAGCCTGGTCTCGGGATGGTTGTTGCAGTATATGGAAAGCAGATCCTTACCCCCTTTAAAATGACACTCTTCGAGGGCTTCCTGGCTAACAGGGATGAACTTGCTTTTATCACAGGTGGTTCCGGAAGATTTTGCAAACCACTTGATTTCAGAGGGCCACAGAATGTTCTGTTCCCCATGGCGCAACCGGTTTATCGACTGTTTAAAGGTTTCGTAATCGCGTACAGGCAGACGGTCTTTGAATTGCTCAGGGGTTAGTACCGATTTGAAATCATATTGTCGGCCCCATTCCGTATTCCGCGCCGTTAATACCAGTTTGCGCAGCCATTCCGTCTGCACCTCGTGCGGGTACTTCATAAAAAGTTCGATCTGATGAATTCTCTTCTTCATCAGCCACGAAATAACAGAATTGATTAATGCCATATTTTAAGCAGCAGTTAGGGTGACCAAAAATACAATTAAATCCATTCAATAAGGATTAACCCCTTTCTGCAAATTCGATTAAAGGGTGAAAAAAAGTATTTGTTACGTTATTTTTTTTTATTTTTTTTGGTAAAACATAATAATGTTGTATGTTTGCATACCCTAACATTAGCTCTTTCATGCTTGGTTTGCAGAAGGAAGGTCAAACCACACTTAATTACTCATTATTCTACTGTTTCTATGAAAATTCTAGTTTTAAACTGCGGTAGTTCATCGATCAAATATCAGTTAATCGAGCTTTCTGATACCGCCGATCTCAAGGCCAAAGGGCTGCTTGACAGGATCGGGTTACCAACCAGCGAACTGGTTCACCAGGTTACCGGTAAAGAAAAATACAAATTAGCCCAGGAGGTTCCGGATCACCAGATCGGGATTAACCTGATATTAAAAACCCTGAAGGATCCGGTCTATGGCGTCATCAAGGATGAGACTGAAATTCTTGCCGTCGGTCACCGCGTTGCTCATGGAGGTGAAAATTTCAAGACCAGCGTGCTGATCACGCAGAATGTTAAAAATGATATTGAAAAATGTATCGAACTGGCTCCGTTGCACAACCCTGCCAACCTGAAGGGGATTCTCTCCATCGAAGCCATCCTTCCGGATGTTCCGCAGGTAGCGGTGTTCGACACCTCCTTTCACCAGACGATGCCGGCCTATTCCTATCTCTATGCGATTCCCTATGAATATTATGAAAAATACAGGATCCGCCGGTATGGATTTCATGGAACATCGCATAAATATGTAGCCATGAAGGCATGCCGCTATCTCGGCAAAGATTTTAACAACCTGAAAATTATTACCTGCCACCTGGGCAATGGATCTTCCATTGCTGCCATCCTCAACGGAAAATCGGTCGACACTTCAATGGGGTTCACCCCGCTGGAGGGTTTGATGATGGGTACCCGCAGCGGCGATGTGGATCTGGGGGTATTGCTTTTTATGGCAGAAAAGGAAAACCTCAGTATTGCCGATACCAACGCCATGTTCAATAAAAAGAGCGGCGTTTGCGGGATTTCAGGAATTTCGTTCGACATGCGCGATGTGGAGCAGGCAGCCGGTAACGGAAACAAACGGGCCCAGCTCGCACTCGACATGTATGCTTATCGCGTGAAAAAATATATCGGCTCCTATGCCGCTGCCATGGGGGGTGTTGACCTGATCATCCTTGCCGGGGGCATTGGTGAAAACGACCTTGATTCCCGCGGCAGAATCCTGGAAGGGATGGAGTTCCTGGGTGTTCAGTTCGATTCTGAACGAAATCGTACCCGGGGAAAAGAGGCCATTCTGACCAAACCGGGATCTCCCGTTGTGGCAATGGTCATGCCGACAAACGAAGAATTAGTAATCGCAATCGATACCTTTAATATAGTTA
>CAIYQH010000325.1 GCA_903928285.1 uncultured Bacteroidales bacterium | reverse complement strand
CAACACGTACTATCGCGATAACGCTGATTTTAACGTGGTGGCTTTTACAGCTGCGCAAATTCCGGACATAGATGGACGTAAATATCCTGCCGCACTGGCTGGTAAACTTTATCCCAAAGGCATTCCCATCTATGCCGAATCTGAACTGGTGAGCCTGATCCAGAAATTCAATGTTGAAATTTGCAACTTCGCCTACAGCGATGTTCCTTACCAGCGCGTTATGAACATCAGTTCGATCGTTAATGCTGCCGGTTCCAATTTCCTGTTGATCGGTCCGAAAGATACCATGATCAAAAGCACGAAACCGGTTATCGCCGTAGGCGCTACCCGTACAGGTTGCGGCAAGAGCCAGACTTCACGCCGTATTATCGAGATCCTGATGGCCAAAGGCCTGAAGGTAGTGGCAGTCCGTCATCCGATGCCTTATGGCGACCTGGTGGCTCAGAAGGTACAGCGTTTTGCCACTGTAGGGGATCTTGCAAAGCACAAATGCACCATCGAAGAGATGGAAGAGTACGAACCTCATGTTGACCGTGGCAATGTAATCTATGCCGGCGTTGATTATGAAGCGATCCTGCGCGCTGCCGAAAACGATCCTGATGGCTGCGACATCATCCTTTGGGACGGTGGCAACAACGACTTCCCCTTCTACAAACCAGACCTGATGGTTACGGTAGCCGACCCCCATCGCCCGGGAGCAGAATGCAGCTACTATCCCGGCGAAGTCAACATCCGTATCGCCGATGTGGTGGTATTGAACAAGATTGACTCTGCTTCACCTGAAAATATCAAGACCGTTCGTGACAATATCCAGAAGATCAACCCGAAAGCAATTGTTGTTGACGGAGCCTCCCCGATCCGCGTGGATGACGAATCGCTGATCCGCGGCAAAAGAGTACTGGTAATCGAAGACGGACCTACTCTTACCCATGGTGAGATGAAGATCGGCGCCGGAGTGGTAGCCGCCCAGAAATATGGCGCTGCCGAACTGGTTGACCCGCGTCCCTATGTTGTTGGTAAACTTGCAGAAACCTTCAGGATTTATCCGAATATCGGTCAGTTGTTGCCCGCCATGGGTTATGGGGAGCAGCAGGTGAAGGATCTTGAAGCCACCATCAACAAGGTAAAATGCGATTCGGTGGTGATTGCCACCCCGATCGACCTCAACCGCCTGGTGAAGATCAACAAACCGAACACCCGGGTTTATTATGATCTTCAGGAAATCGGGAAGCCCGATCTGGAAGACATCCTGAAAGGTTTTCTGAAAAAACACAAGATTAAATAATTCTTTAAATCCCGGTTTCACCACCGGGATTTTTTTTTATCTTTGATCAAATGAATGCAATTTTAACATCAACCTAATGAAAAACAAAAGCTTAGTTTCCATCAACGATTTCACACGTGCCGAACATGTCCGCATCCTCGAACTTGCCGGCGCATTTGAAAAGAATCCAAGACAGCGGATCCTGGAGGATTATGTAGTGGCCACCCTGTTTTTTGAACCTTCGACACGAACCCGACTCAGCTTTGAAAGCGCTGCGACAAGGCTCGGCGCCAAGGTCATCGGGTTTACCGATTCGGCCAGCTCCAGCGTACAAAAGGGGGAGTCTCTCCGCGATACGATCCTGACTGTCAGTAACTATTGCGACATCATCGTAATGCGTCATCCGCGCGAAGGCAGCGCCCGCTTTGCCAGCGAGGTCGCCAAAGTTCCGGTGATCAATGCCGGCGATGGCGCCAACCAGCACCCCACCCAAACCCTGCTCGACATGTATTCCATACGGAAAACCCAGGGCACCCTCGACAACCTGAACATTGCCTTTGTTGGCGACCTGAAATACGGCCGAACGGTTCATTCCTTAGTCCAGGCGCTCTGCAACTACAACACCACCTTCCATTTTATCTCCCCGCAGGAGTTGAAACTGCCCAGCGCCGTCAAGATCGATATCAAGCAGCGAAACCTGGTTTACCACCAGTCGACAGATCTGCTCGAGGTTATCCCCAAAGTCGACATCCTTTACATGACCCGGATACAGAAAGAGCGGTTTTCAGATCCCCTCGATTATGAGAAGGTGAAAAATGCTTATGTCCTGAATGACAGCATGCTGGAAAAAGGAAAATCCAACTTGAAGATTCTCCACCCGCTGCCGCGCGTGAATGAAATAAACACCGATGTTGACAACAATCCCAAAGCCTACTATTTTACCCAGGCACTCAACGGGGTGTTTGTTCGCCAGGCTTTACTTGCATCGATTCTTGGTGTTGTTGATTAACCAAAATAACGATTAAAAATGGAAAAAGAAGATCTCAGAAAAGAACTTAAGGTATCGGCCATTGAAAACGGCACGGTCATCGATCATATCCCTTCAAAAAACGTATTTCAGGTCATTAAAATATTAAACCTGAGCGAATATCAGGATCAGCTGCTGATCGCCACCAACCTCGACAGCCGGAAGATGGGAAAAAAGGGGATCATCAAGGTCAGCAATAAATTTTTCAAGAGCGACGAAATCAACAAGATAGCCCTTGTCGCCCCGACCGCTACCCTGATCATCATCAGAAACTTCGCGATTGTTGAAAAAGCGCAGGTGGAGGTACCCGACTATGCCGAGAACATTGTCAGATGTTTTAATCCCAACTGCATCACCAATAACGAGGAAATCATCACGAAATTTACCGTTATCGACAAGAAAGAGTTAAAGTTGCGTTGCCATTATTGCGAAAAGATCACTGCCCGAAACAACATTGCCTTCCGGTAAATGATTCATCATATCACCAAACTGATCGAAGAAGGAGAACACCAGCGTCTTGATTTCAAATTCGAGATTGCCGACACCCACAAAATTGCCCGCACTCTCGTCGCCTTTGCCAATACCGACGGGGGTCGGTTATTAATCGGGGTCAAGGACAACGGGGCGCTGGCCGGCATCCGGTCGGAAGAGGAATATTATATGGTGGAGGGATCGGCTAGGATGTGCTGTAACCCGCCTGTCGGTTTTACAGTGAAGGAGTGGAACCTCAACAAAAAGACCATCCTGGAGATCATCATCCCGAAAAGCGAACTCCGTCCCCACTTTGCCAAACAAAAGGATGGCACCTGGCTTGCCTATCACCGTGTCGGGGATCAGAATTTTATTGTAAACCGGATCCTGATGCGGGTATGGAAGGGTGAAACTGGTCCGCGCGGCGTCTATCTGAAATTCACAGATGCCGAACGGTTCCTGCTCGACGACCTTGAAAAAAACGGGTCGACCACCCTGTCAAAGTTTATGAGAAATGCGGGGATCGCACGTAATAAAGCGGAGAGCATCCTCGTTAAATTCCTGCTTCTGAAAATGATCCTGATGAATTTTACCGAAAATTTAACATTTTTCACCCTGAATCCTGCTGCAAGGCTAACGGAGATTCACTAACTTTGTGATATGAAACGACCCCTGATCACCACCCTGCTGGTATTGTCCATACTCCCCGTTTTCTGCCAGTTTCGTCCGGCAGATTCAACTTCGGCCGGGGGCTTGCATTTCTTTCAACCCGGCAGGTATGATTTCGGGCTGAACCTGGGCTCCTCCTTTACTTCGGTTTCAGGCTTCGGATCGGGGTTTACGACAGAGGTTTCGCCACATGTTTTCTACAATGTAAGTAAACGGTTCAGGATCAGTGCGGGTATCAGCATGGCGACGACCCGGTATTACAATGCCCGGTCGTGGTTCGCAAATGAAACTGCTCCTGCCCAAAACGGGAGTTTCTTCACCGGCACACTTTTTGTAAGCGGCCAGTACCTTGTCAATGAGCGTCTTATTATCTCCGGGTCGGCCTTTAAAGTTTTCCCGGTATCTAAAGACCCGTTATTCTGGAGTCCGTTCAACCCCGTATCTCCCAACGGGGCCCAGGGGGTGAATTTCAGCGCCGATTACAAAGTTGCCGAACATCTGCATATCCAGGCAGGTTTCCGTTATTCGCAGGGGATCAATAATTGTTCCCCTTTCGGCATCGGCAACGACCCTTTCGAGTCAGGGCCTGCCCGGCAGGGATATGGCAATGTCAACCGTTACTGGTAAATCAGGCGGGGAAGTGGTCGGCAATATAGGTTAATGCTTCGCTGATTTCCATGGCATTGCTGGAGGGGCCGACACGGATATAGAATGCCTCCCCGGCGCCTGGCTGGCGAAGGAATACCGGCCGGTTGCTTTTGCGGCACTGCACCAGGCAAACTGTTTTTTCACCGATCTTCTCCAGGGTTGTCCTGACATAGGGACTTACCTCTCGCCCCAGCCAGGTGCGGATCAGGGTCCAGAGATGGAGCAGGAATTTATCCTCATTCAGGAATTTATCGGTTTCGATCCCTTCGATGGAGCCGTCGTCGCGAACCCCGATCAGCAGGGTTCCCCCGGTTGAATTCAGAAAAGCGGCAATCGTCTTCAGCGAGGCGCGCTCGACCGACGGATTGTTTTTCCCTCCCCGGATATCCCAGCGCAGGGTTGATTTGAATTCGGCAAAGTCCCCCTCCCCTGCGCGTATCACGCGGGCGGCCTGCGGCAGGGAGGCCGGTTTCCGGTCGGCACAATCGAGATAATCGAGTGCATGCTGCAGATCGGACAAGATCGCAGGCAGCAGATCCTCCTCCCTGATTTTCAGGGCGACCAACCCCTTGGCATATTCCACCGGACTCAGCATTCCCGATACGAGCATTTGCGGAAGGACGATTCCCGACCCATGACAACCGCTGAGGGCTAGCAGGACGACTTTACGGGGTGCCGGCAAACCCGCATAACTTAACCGTAACATCTGCAGAAAGGGGTGCTGGTCTGTCTCATCCGCAATAATTTCACTCATCATAACGTTCTGGTATTCGTTGATCTGGCTTATCAGCGAAGAAAGATGAAAAAAGGAAAAGGAGAAGAGACGCTCTTCGGGGTTAAAGCGGCGGAAATTATATTGTCCCATCGTTTTAATGGCCACAACCGGGTCGGCTGAGAGGTGAATATCCAGACTGGCTGTAATGGCATCTCCCTGGACCTCCAGTACATCTTTCTGGAATGCATAAAGCCATGGGGCCGAAAAAGGTTGTTCTCCCGTCCCCTCCGCGAACATCAGGTCAGAGATGATCAGCCGGGCCATACGCTCCGAGGGGTGGATGAACGTGTGACCCTGTAAGGTTAACAATGGTTCGACGCCCCGGAAGATCTGAAATTCATCATTCCGGCGAACCAAGTCAAGTTGTTCGCTATTCTGTTTCAACCAATTGTTTTTCAAATAATTTACATATTCATTCATGCAGCCGATAATTTATAACCAGTTCAAATAAGGGTTGGAAGTCAAAACAAAGCTACCAAAAAAACGACAGCCGAATATTTATTTATAAATTTGCACGCCCATGATCAAGGTATTTCAAACTGCTTATCTGCTACACAGCCGCCGGCCGAAAACTGCCTGCCGGTCAGAGGCCTGCAGCCATACCTCAGTTACCTGATGGCAATTTAACAAACACCAACTTTGATTTATATGAAAAACGTGATCCGCCTGGCCTCCCTTCTGCTTTTAATCAGCATCACCCTCACCGGATGCTACTATGACAAGGAAAACGAACTTTACCCTTCACCCAAGACAGTTTGTGATACAACCCATGTAACCTATTCAAAATCAATTGTTCCCATCATGGTCGCGAATTGTAATGTTTGTCACAGCACCGCGCTTCAGCAGGGATACATCATTACCGACACCTACAACTATTTAAGCGGACTTGCTTCCCCTGATGGACCTCTTTATAATGGAATAAACTGGGTGGGTGGTGTTTCCAAGATGCCCAAGGGCGGTGCGAAATTATCAGACTGTGATGTAGCGAAGATCAACATCTGGATCAGGGCCGGTGCACCGAATAATTAACCAATACGAATAGGTTATCAGAGGTAAAAAACAAAAAATTGAAAATTATGAAAACCTGGATGAAAATTGCGATAGGGCTGGTTGTGATAGGAGTGGTTGCTGCCTTTCTGGTGTTTAAATTTGTTTACAACAAGCAGCATCCCGATTATGAGAACATTACGCCTTCGGTGACCATCAGTTCCCAGGATCTGTACAATGCCTTCAAAAGCGCCAATGAGGCCGCTTCGAGACAATACAACGGGAAGGTCATTGCCATTTCGGGAAAACTGGGCAAGATAGAAACGGCTGACACGCTGGTCACCGCCGTCTTTATTTTCAACCACGGGATGTTCGGCGACGAAGGAATCCGCTGTACCATGTTAAAGAAATTCAATGAGGCTGCGAAAAAGCTGCAGCCTGACGGTGAAGTCAAGATAAAAGGTTATTGCACCGGTTATAATGATTCTGATATCATCTTTGAGAAATGTTCAATTGTCAACCAATAATTAAACCAAAAACCATGCGAACCAATTATCTGATCCTGGCATTTGTTGCCTTGATGACCTTCCCTGCAGGAGCGCAGAAATTTATCACCAAGACCGGACATATCAAATTGTACTCCGATGGAGCAGTGGAGAAGATTGAAGCACACAACCGCCAGGTAAACAGCGCACTCGACGTTGCCACAGGTGATTTCGTCTTTAAGGTTCTGCTAAAATCCTTTGAATTTGAAAAAGCCCTGATGCAGGAACATTTCAATGAAAATTATGTTGAATCCGATAAATTCCCCAATTCCACCTTTGTAGGGAAGGTTACCAATATCAAAGATGTCAATATAGCCAAGGATGGCACTTATGATGTGGTAGTCGACGGGAAACTGACCATGCACGGGGTGACCAACAATGTCAGGACCAAGGGAACGATGGAGATGAAACAGGGAAAATTGATCGGCAAGGCAAAATTCACCCTGGCCCTTGCCGATTATAAGATCAGCATCCCCGGTGCGGTTGTCAACAGTATCTCCAAAACCATTGAGATCAACGTCGATGTAACCCTTGATAAAGCCAATTAATACAGTGACAAAGCCGTAATCATCCCCTTCATGCAAGTCATGAACGATGGTCACGGATGTTCCAGATGATCCGAAAAAAAATATCAAATGAAAAGAAAACTATTGTTATTGCTTGCCTTTACAGGGATATTCTCCTTCACAAGTGTGAAGGCGCAGGACGACCTGCTGTCGATGATCACCAAGGATGAAAAGCCAACCATTGATTATGCAACGGCTACCTTCAAATCGACCCATATTGTGATCGGCCAGTCGATCGAGACTGCACCTGCAGGAAACCTGAACTTCCTGATCACGCATCATTTTGGCGCGCTTAACACGGGATATGACAACCTGTTTGGTCTTAAAATTGCCAGCATCCGGCTGGGACTTGAATATGGCATTACCAGATGGCTGGGAGTGGCTGCCGGTATCAACACCGACCGCAACACCTGGGATGGTTCGGCAAAAGTAAAGCTGTTGCGCCAGAGCAAGGGTGCCAAACGCATGCCTGTAACGCTTGATATTTATGGCAACGCAGCTGTTTTCACCAACAAATGGGCCGATCCTGCGCGGACAAATTATTTCACATCCAGGCTCACCTATGCCATGCAGGTGCTCATCGCACGGAAATTCGGGAATAGCCTCTCCCTGCAGATCACCCCGTCGTGGGTTCATAAAAACCTGGTTCCCAATTCCTCCGATAAAAACGATATCTTCACCCTGGGCGGCGGCGGACGTATTAAACTCAGCCAGCGTGTATCGGTCAATGCCGAATACCACCATCTTTTTAAGAATCAGGTTGTTTCCACCCCGTCCTATGATTCCTTTTCACTGGGTGTGGATATTGAAACAGGCGGCCATGTTTTCCAGATCTTCCTGACCAATTCTGCAGGTGAATACGAACAGACCTATTTAACTGAAACCCGCGGCAAATGGAGCAATGGAGATATCTTCCTGGGCTTTAACATCACCAGGATGTTCACCATCGTGAACCATAAGATGCACAAGGACTAAAAAGACCAGGGCTCCGGCAGACTCATCAATGCCTGTGCCGGAAGCATTGCACCAGATGATCGTTAACCATGCCGGCGGCCTGCATGAAGGCATAGCAGATCGTGCTGCCCACGAATTTAAATCCCCGCGATTTCAGGTCGCGGCTCATGGCATCCGATTCCTTTGACGTTGCCCGGATATCCTTCAGCGAACGACATTGGTTGTCGATGGTCGTACCTCCCGTAAACTGCCAGATATAACGGTCAAAGGTGCCGAATTCCTTCTGAACTTCAAGAAAGCACAGGGCATTTATCACCGATGCCCTGATTTTTGCCTTGTTGCGGATGATCCCGGTATCGGCCATCAGCCGTTCATAATCGGTTTCGTCATAGGCTGCAATCTTCTTTACATCAAAACCATCGAAGGCCCTGCGGAAATTTTCGCGTTTACGGAGAACCGTTTTCCAGCTTAAGCCGGCCTGGAAGGCATCCAGCAGCATGAATTCAAACAGTTTCTGATCGTTATGCAGGGGCGTGCCCCACTCTTCATCGTGGTAGGCGATCATCAGCGGATCGATGGATGGCCAGGAACAGGAGGTTTCGGACATAGTGATGGTTTTTATTCGTGAAGTGATATGTACTTTCTGACATCAAATTTACGCAAACATCCCTTGTAATTCATATAACGGATCATCCCAAATATCTCCCGTTCGCCCCACGGGCGGTCGTGCGTACCTCCTATCGCCCAGGCAATGCCGGCATATCCGTTGGGGTCGCGGCCATCGAGCTGGTAGCGGTCGTTGAGATAAATTGCCACAGCCATGGCCTCTTCAGGCGAAACAGTCCATTCCAGTATCTTTTTAGCCCAGTACATCCTCATAAAGCCGTGCATTTTCCCGGTGACGGTCATTTCACGTTGTGCGGCATTCCACAGGTCGTCGTGCGTGGCAGCCTGTTCAAACTGTTCGGGGGTATAATGGAATTCGCGCGCGTCGCTGTGGTGCTTGTCAAGCGTGCCTCTTGCCCATGGCTGGAATCCTGCCACCGTGTCGTACTGCGGGTTGTGAAGACAGAAATTGTCGGACAACTCACGCCGCACAATCAGCTCCTCGAGGAAGGCCATTTTTGAACCTGCATCGGCCTTTGACCGCTGAACCTCCCATGCCACGCGCCGGGCAGAAAGGTGGCCGAAATGGAGCCAGGGGGAAAGGTCCGACTGCCCCCGTTTTTCAGGAATATTCCGGTCGGTGGCATACCCTTCGAGCCTGTTGGCCAGGAAATCCGAAAGGCCCGCGCTGGCTGCTGTTTCACCCGGGGTGATCCAATCCACCTCCGGAACCGAACGATCAACCTTCAGCGCCCTGTAAACGTCATCCCAGGCGGTTTTCATGTCAGGATGCCGGCTTACCTGTGCTGATTGCGGCATTAATAACGGGAAATCTGTAAGAAACTCCGGCAGCTGCCGTTCAACCTTTTTCCGGAGGGTAAAAGCCGCATACTCCAGCTTATCAGAAACGGTGCGGCAGGGCAGGATGTTATGGGCATCCACTTCGACAAACGGGATATGAATGGCTGCACTCACTTCTCTTTGCCATTGCATGCTGATCTTTAGCGGGTTGAAATCGGTTACCAGCAACCCGGCTTTAACTTCCAGAAGATAGCCCGGTATGACGGTGCCGGGTTGCCCGGTAAGGAGGCTGAAGGGAATTCCTTTCCGCTCCAGCAGCCGCTCAACCTCCTGCAAACCGCGGAGCATAAATCCATATTGCCGTATCGTCGCACCCAGGAAACCCGGTACAAGGCAAAACACCACCTGCACCGGCTGGCCGGTTTCCAGCGCTTGCTCCCTGGCATACAGCATGGCCCAGTTATCCTCAACCCGCTGGTCGCGCTGCATCCAGTAAACGACACAGCCTTCGGCTGGTCTGAAGGTATTGAGGCTGTGGATGCGTTGCGGGTGGATCATATAAATGATTTTATCAAGGCTCAGGAATTCAGGGTGCGGAATAACGGGTAAAAAGCAATTTCGCTGGGAATGCAGCACCGTATAAAATTCACATTTCAGATATCAGATTTCACATTTCACATTTTTTGCCGCTGCCATCTGAATGATATTTTCACGCAGATGGTCGCTAATTTTGATTTGTCCTGATTTTCCGTGGTGTCCATTCTTTTATGCGGTTAATCGGAGATGTGGCATAAAAGTGAAGGGTTTGCTGATAAGGTAATTGTATGTAAGATGTGAAATGAAATCTGACATCCCGGAAGTAAAGGTATAAAAAAACCCGAAAAAGGTTGATTTTTTTCAGGTTTTGCGGAGAGACAGGGATTCGAACCCTGGGACCCCCGTAAGGGGGTCAACGGTTTTCGAGACCGCCCCATTCGACCGCTCTGGCATCTCTCCATATAACGGGAGTGCAAAAATAGGAACTATTTGCATTCCGGCAACAAACGCGTGAAAAAATGACGGCTGATGGCTGTTGGCCTATCCCGCCGCGAACCGCTCGTCACTTACTTTGGATGATGCCTGCAAAAAAATTGCCCGGCCTCCTGTGATTAGTTGCATTGTTTTCCGGATTTTCATAAATTTGAGGTTATCTTAACCATCATCATCCCTGCGTCTATGATAATTTCAATGACCACCCGATTTAAATATTACATCCTCCTGATGGCATGCCTGTGTTGCCTGCTGATGGCCGGATGTCAGAAACATTCCTTCGATTACCGGAACAAATTCACTGGGGATTATACCTTTTCCGTTCATTTTCACAGGTGGCAAATGCAGACAGAGCCGTTTGACACTACCTATAACAGCT
>CAIYQH010000324.1 GCA_903928285.1 uncultured Bacteroidales bacterium | reverse complement strand
TTTTTCTTGGGATCGGTATTCCCCAGGAAAAAGAAGTAGCTGTCGGGCAAATGATATTTTTCTTTTACCCGTGCCAGTTCATTTTTATCCGTTACCGGTTTAAAATGTTCGCTAACACCGTTATAGACAGCTGTAAGACGTTCGTCGCCACGGATTCCGAAGAAATCCCCGATCCTGTTTTTTTCGAAATGTGAGACGGTGATGATCTTTTTACTTTTTTTGACAATTTCAGGGATGACCATCCTGCGGTAGGCATTTCCGAACTTCTGGTAGGCTGATCCGCTTCCCTGCATGATTTTCAGGTAGGTGCTCTCCATATAAATGATGTCATGCAGGGTCACGACAAGGGGAATGCCGGTCTTAACCGGCGCGGTATTACTGGTACAGTGCAGTATCTGGCAACCCGCTTCCCTGGCGGCATGCGGAAGGGCTATCTGCTCCCATAACGGGTAAAAACCTCCCTCCAGCCTGACAATTTTAAAGTTGGCAGTTTCGGTGATCACGGAATCATCGGCATCGGGTTTAATAAACAGAACATATTCATTTACAGGATCGATCCGTTGCAGGTTACGAATCAGTTCGAGGGCCACCATATCCATTCCATGTTTTTTCTGGCGGAAAAGCCGTTGTCCTTCTATCCCTATTTTCATGGCGCGGATTGATTAATAATTTGTTGTTTAATGCTTCGGGGGTGATTTAACCGCACCGTGCTTTGTGTGAATAAACTGCTTGTTGGCGCCCCTGATCTTCAGCAGGGATCCCAGCATGAGGAACATTCCCCTGGGCAGACTGGCCATTGCCCTGAGGGTTGAGGAATTGAAGAACGACCCGGGTATGGAGAACAGGAAGGCGAGGACACAGATTGCCACGACTGTAATCCATAAAACATTATAGATAAACGGAAGTCCGAAAACAGCATTTACAAGAAAACATGCAGTTCCGGCCAACATCACTGCGCCAAGCAGCAAAATGCGGGGAGGCTGGATGAATTGTATCGCTTTATCAAAATAATCGATATTTCCATGGGTAATGAGGGCTTTCAGCGATTTTATGAAGTCAAGCCTGAAATAATGCAGCTGTGCCGAAAGCCATCTCCTGCGCTGGTTGCTGAAAACATCGTCTTTCTGTACCTTTTCATCGTAAACCAGGGCATCGTTGAGATAACCTATCCTATGATTGTTTCTCAACATATTAAGTTCTATCTCCTTGTCGAAACCGCCGATAGCGGTAACGGTGGCCATGATCTCCTTAAAAAAACGGTACCGGAAGGCCATCCCCGATCCGATAATGGCGGAAGAGAGGCCTAAGACGCGGTGACCTTTACGGAAAATATGGTTGTTGATCTCTTCGCTCACGGCATCAAGGATTGCAAGGGGAGTATCCATATTTTTCGCGGTCCGGTGTCCCTGAACGGCCATCAGCTCCTGTTCAAAAGCGGCATTGATTTTTACCAGAAAATCGGGGGCCATCAGGTTGTCGGCGTCGAGTACAACCGCCAGGTCGTAATCATCGGGAAGCTGTTCCATAGCCTTGTTCAATGCCTTTGACTTGGTACTTTTATCGAATTTCACCTCAATGACCTTGATAGGAAGTTCCCGCAGCCGCACCAGGGTTTCAGGCTGGAAAGAGTCGGCAATGATCACCACGTCGTACCGGTCGCGCGGATATTCCTGCCCGAGTGCATCCTTGGCAACTTCAAGGATCACATCGTCCTCTTTGTAACCGGGTATCAGAACGGCAATTTTTCGGGACGGAACCTTGAAATTGCAGGGAGGCTGTTTGTAAAAGAGTCCGGCCACAGCGAACACGAAAATATAAAGTGTCGGCAGCATCAGCAAGATGAACAGCATGATCTGAAAAAACTGAAAGGATATTTGAATTGCCGGATTCATTGATCTTTCGTATTAAATGTTTTTTTTTGACGTTCAATGACGGCCGGTTACCGGTTACGCAGTTTATTCCTGACTTTCAGGGCCAGTCTGCGCAGGCCCGGAAAATATTTTCCGCTTTTGATGTTATACATGACCGATTCCGCATCGAAGATCATTTCAAAATTCTCGGTACACAAGACAGGTTTTTTGGCAATCCTGTTAATTTCGATTGCCTGGGATAATGAGCTCTCGATGAACAGGATGTATTTACTGTCCATATAGGTCTTGGCCTTGTGCGCCGCATGGCTGTTTGCCCTCATACGGGCCTCTTTGTCGGGAAGGTCGAGCAGTACAAGGTTGTTGTACTTTACATTGTTGGCCAGAAGCCAGGTTTCAGTCTCTTTACGGTATTTTTCCAGCCTTGAGGTGACGATCGTCCCGATCCGGCTGCCCGGGATGAAGAGGGGAGGGGCATTGAGGACGAAATCACGGTATTTTTCTCCATCATCATTTTGTTCCTCAGTAGGATCAACACATAAAACCCCGTCGATGTCGAAGCAGGCTTTTTCAAGGCTGGTATGGTTGAGGATATTCCACTGGAAATACCGGGGGAGCGGAACAACTTCAAAATAATAGTCCACCATTTTTTCCTTGCCGGGGATCACATAGATGGCGCAATAGCTGATTGAAAAAGAGCTGCTCAATTCCTTCACACTCTCGCGGCATTTAACCATGGCAGAACCGGAGGCAATACTGTCATCAACCACCAGGATCTTCTTAAAGTCGCGGATGTCGAAGAACTGGCCCCGGGCGCCTGCTTTATATATGTGGCCGTTCAGAAAAGAGTTGATATCCGTGTAGGGCCTGTTAAGATAGAGGGCGAGTAAGTTTGCAGGAAGCATTCCACTCCTGGGAATGCCAACGATCAGATCGAAATCCCGTGGAATGATATTTAACCGTTTGAGAATGATCTTGTTTAAGTCTGCGACATTCCTGTAATACATATGCGTGGCATTAGGTTAACGATTTCTGTATGTGGTCGAATAATCTGCTGACATTGTTTTTCCAGCTGTGCGACTGCGCAAAGAGTATCCTTTGTCTGGTTTTTTCTACGGTGTCGTTATTGAGCGCATCTTCAACAGCCATCTGGTAATCTTCAACATTGTTACAAAGATAAACATGTTCCCTGAAAATTTCCATGGTGGCGGTCCTGGTTGCGATCACCGGTTTTCCCATGGCCAGGTATTCATCCACTTTGCGGGGATAGTTTCCGATGGTTATTTCATTGATGGCTTGTGGGTTAAGGCAAATCTGGAGGCATGACATATAGGTTGGAACCATCGCTTTTGGTATGCTTCCAAGGAAATAGACATTTTTCAGCGAATGAAGGGAATGAGCGGCAAATACCTTGTCTTCTCCCCCGATCATCACAAAGGAATATCCTGGTTTACTTTTTGCAAGGTTATACAGCAGGTCGGGATCCAGCCGGAGACTATTGATATCGCCGATATAGCCGATCCTTGGATTTGGAATCGACTCAAACTCGGCAGGAGTAGCGAAATTCAGTTCAGTATTATAAGCCGACAGGTCGACACCCTGGCCAATATCGAAACTTTTTTTATTCGATGCACGGGCAAAATCGGCCAGTTGCGGCGAGTTGCAGACGACGAGGTCGCTTTTACGGATGAGCAGGGGTTCGAGTCTGCCGACATGTTTTTTCCAATAGGCAAATGGTTGCAGGTTATCACGGCGGTAATAAACCGAAAGACAGGGTTTGAGGAATTCCTTTGCGTAAAAACTCCTGTAAATATCGTTGTCGATAAAATGGATAACATCCTTAAAATTCAGGTCTGCCGCTACCTTCTTTACATAATTGAATATCTTTTTGTTATTCAGTTTATTGAAAAAATCAAACAGAAAACCATCGGGCAGTTCATTGACAGACCAGATGGAAAAGGGGAAATCAAGCACCCAGAGTGACCCGGTGATTTTTCTCAGGGGTGGCTTCTGTTTGCGGTAAACCTCCATCCGGTGCTGGATATCCGGTTTGGGCTGGTTCCTGTAAATGGTCATCTGGTCAAGTGCGCTGTTAACATATAAAACACGGTTGTCGACGGCAATTTCCCTGGCAATATCAATTGCGTTGGAGCCGATGGGTATATCCCAGGGCTGGAGTCCGGTGATGATGAAATCTCTGCCTTTCATGTGCGGTATATTTTTTGGTTAACAACGCTGCAAAGTAATATTTTTTCCTGACAAAAGAAACGAATAAATTATTTGACGGTCAAGGTGGCCCCATGATCAGGGGGTGTGTCGAACTTCTCCGAATTGAGCATCAGGGCCATGGAGACATAGATCAGGATGCTGGTAGGCATCTGGCCCAGCACCGCATTGCCGTACGAAGCCACCATAACGCCGAACATACCTGCCGTAAGGGCTGCCATCTTTATCCTCAAATCCGGGTCCCGGATCCGGAACATTACATTCAATGATGATTTTATGAGGATGTAAAAGAGGATAAACAGGTGCAGCATCAAACCCACGATTCCCTGTTCAACCCAGATCAGCACATACCAGCTGTCGGTTGCAATGCTCGAAAGGAAGGCATTGGGCAGGTATTTCTGGGCTTTGACACCGCCAAGGCCGATTCCGCCGCCAAAGGGTCGGCTGGCGAGGTAAACCCTGAGTTTCTTCTGGTTCTCAAGCCTAACCTGCAGGGATGCATCGTTCGGGTCGAAGGCGGTTCTCATTCTTCGGATCTGATCATTCCCCTGCCCGATAGAGGTATATTTAAAGAATATGAAAACCACCAGAAGCAGGACGAAACCAAAGATCATCACCCCGACATTTTTCCGCAGAACGAAGAATGCCAGGAAGCCTGCGAGCGGAATACTGATAGCCCCCCGTGTCCCTGATATTACCATGCCATAGATGCCGAAAATTCCTACTACAATGAAAAACAATTTTTTACGCCAGTTTTTCTGGATGATGGAGATAATGATGGCCACGACTCCCGAGTAGGCCTGGTTTCCCCCAAACTGCCCTGCATCGCTCATAAACGAAAATGCCCTGAGTTTACCGAACAGAATATGAGTCTGGGCATTCCCGTCATCGAGCCACATCTTTTCAAACCTGTCGACACCAAGGTTGAGCTGCCCGATCCCTTTCAGGGTGCCCAGGATGGTGAAGATACCCCATATATAGAGGACAACATCCAGTTTCCTGTTCGAATCGATAAATAACAGTGTTAACGGCACCAGCATTAGCATATACATGGAGATACCCCTTCCTGAAAACCAGGCTGCAAGACTCCTTGCTTCGGGATTCACCACTTCGAACAGGGAGTAGAAGAACCATATGACCGATAGCCAGGTGATATCTTTGTTGGCAGGTTTCCAGTCAACCTTTTCGGTAAACTTGTTGAAAATAAGTGCAATGAAGGTTAATACCAGGATCCCGTCCATGGCAAGGCCAACCTGTACGCCGCGCAGGTATCGTGCAGCGCCCAGTAAAATGAAGGCAAAAACAATGGCAGTATAATAACCCACTATCGGATAACTGAAAAAATAGTAAAGGTAAGCGGCAACGAATGGAAGGAAAATCAGCGCCAATCCACCGGCGATTCCCAAATTGCTGATCAGCAGTGCAGAAATCACGGCAATACAGAGCAGAAAGATGATAAACCTTGGGTTTTCCATCTTGTTGGCTCCGGTTGCGTTTTCAAATGGATTTAATTTTTCCGGCATAAAAGTTATTGAGAATTGACAAACGGACCCGTGTTTTTGGGCATCAGGAACGGTGATGAATCATATTAATCATTTTCACATACATCTCCTTATAAAAATCTATCCCGGCAGTGAATACAACCCGTTTTTCCAGGTTAAGTTCCCTGTCAAGGAAGCGATACCCTACCCAAACCCCGATTGCTGTAAATACGATCGATGCCACTGCAACCATCGGCAGCGATTTAAAGATAAAGATGGCAACCAGGTCGCCTATTACGTTGGCAACTACCATGATCAGGACTTTGATAAAATTTTTGTCAGGCCTGTTGATGCTGTCGAGACCGATGCCGGTCATACGATCCACTGGTAACAACAATCCATAAAGTGAAAATATCCTGACGATATTTACGGTATTTACACCCGTAACAGGGTCGGTACCCATGTACTGGTGTCCTCCCAGGATAAGCACGAAAAATCCGGCAAAAACGAAGGTCATCAGGCTGATAAAGATAAACAGGTAGGACATTGCACCCGAGTAGGCATAAAAAACCGATTTTACCTCCTCGATTTTACCCTGGATACTGGCCTTAGACATTTTAGGAAAGGCGGTGGCCACGAAACTTCGCAGGGGGATCTGCTGGATTTCGGTCAGTTTCATGGGGATGCTGTAAAGAGCAACGGCGGCAGTACCGAGGGGGCTCAGACTGATGATCAGCGTGTCAGCGCTTCTGAGAAGGTTGGTTCCGATAAGGGTAAAGGTGGTGTATTTTCCGAAATCAAGCAGGATCTTGTTTGTTTTCCGGGTAGCTTTCCTGATATGTCGTAATCCATCCCAGCCATTGATCATGCATATGACAGAGGTGAACAGGGTTATCAGCAGCTGAGCCCAGATCAACTGCAGCAGGGTCATTTTAAAAAAGAGGTAATTCACGAGGAGGACCAAAAAGAACCCTCCGCTGATCAATGATTTAACCATCAGCATCTTTCCGAATTTCAGGTCGGCCTGCATGATCACAAGTGCCGTATTAAAGGGAAGATTAACGAATGCAAGCAGGGGATACCAGGTGAAAAAAAGTTCGTACCCGGCATGCCTGATAGGCCCGGGGAAAAGCAGGTGGCAGGCAACCAGGATCACCGTGATGAAAATGGTGGCAATGAGTCCGATAAGTCCGTTCGAACCCTCAAACTTGAGCCTGTCCTCATTTGCCACACCGGAAAGGTACCGGATGATGGCGGTGTTGGTAATGCCAAAACGGAACATTTCTATAAAGGTCCCTGAGGAGATATATAAAACCCACTGGCCAAAGACATCGACGGGAAATGTACGCGCCATCAGGGCAAAACCTGCAAATCCGAAAAAAGCAATGGCAACGTTCCCTGCCAGCGACAGAAAGTTAGCTTCACGTGTTATTTTCCGCAGAAGAATTTTCATTCAGGTTGGTTCTAAGGTATTTGTCGTGCAAAAAACTGAAGCCTGACAAGGTTTTTTGCGATCCGGCGCAACCGGCTTCGCTTTTTGGGAAGGTCTCCAAGAATTGTTTCAATGGCCTGCATTTCAACGCCATTTACCAGAACTACAGGTTCCTGGGAGGAGATTGTTTTAAGGGTTTCAATTGCCCCGTGGTCGGCCGGTGACCAGACACGGTTTGCCCTGCAGACAAGTACAGCCAGGTGGGCATTTGCAATCAGCTTTGGCGGGAAGGAATAATAGAGTACCGCGGGGATCTCAATGATGACAAAATCGGGGCTGATACCGGATGAAAGGCCACTGTTTTCGAGCAAGTCCCTGAAGGTCTCCACGGAATAATATTCCGGGTCGATCTGAAACTGCAGATATTCATCACTGTCAAGATAATGTTCGGGGTGTTGCAAAAATGGACTGAATGGGTCAACCATGGTATCGTGATATCCAAACAGTTTATTGATAAACCGGAACCGGCGTGCAGGCTTGCTGAAACCTTGCGTTGCAGGGGGATTCGCCGGATAGCCTATCTGACTGCTTTCAGCCAGCCGCAGGGATTCGCGCGAAAAATTCAGATACAACACACTCTTCCCCTGCTTTTTCAATTTCCATGCGATATTTCCTGCGGTAACAGTTTTTCCTTCAGTGTTGAGTGAACTGAAAAACAGAATGGTGCGGGGTTCCTTTTCTCCTGATTTTAACTGGGTAAGTAATTCAATCTGCTGGATGGCTATTTCAAGCAGACGGTTCGTTACAAAGGGGAAGTTAAGCGACCCGGTTTGAATGTAAATCTTGGGGAAGACGCCAATGGTTTTCAACCCGATGATTTTTGCAGCCTTATCGGCATTTTTAAGGGTTTCATCAAAGTACTCCATGGCCAGGATGGAACAAAACACGATCATAAAACCAACGAGGGCAGCTACGATGATGAGGATTTTCCGTTTGGTTGGGTTGGGTGAGAGGGGGAAAAACGGCGGATCAACAGCTTTTATGGAAGATGATAATTCGGCGTCCTGTAATTTTAATTTAGCAAGGTTCAACCCATGCAGTATTTCCAGAAATTCCTGCTCGGAAACGGAGATCTCCCGCTCAATCCGTTTGATATTTGCACCGGCAGGCGCATAAATGGCATATTGTTTCTGAAATTCCTTGATCCGTTCGCCCAACACCTCCATCCCGGCTTTTGTATCCTCATAATCAATGACATTGTTG
>CAIYQH010000323.1 GCA_903928285.1 uncultured Bacteroidales bacterium | reverse complement strand
CTTTCACTCCAGGTTGAATGGTTTCCCGTACTGGGGAACCACGATTACAAAGGCAGTCCGCAGGCCGAAATAAACTATTCCAAAATCAGCCGGCGCTGGAGGCTTACGGATCATTATTATACCTTTGCCAAAAAAATTAATGATTCCATTTCAGCAAGGTTAATTTTCCTTGATACTCCTCCCCTTGTTGGCGAGTATTATTCGAAACCTGCTGAATACCCCGAAATTGCTCAACAAGATACTGCAGCAGAAATGAAATGGCTGAAAGAGGTGTTGCAAAATTCGCGGGAACAATGGATCCTGGTATTTGGACATCATCCTATTTATTCTGCAAGCCACAAACACGGAAACACCAAGGAAATGATCGACCGGGTCAAGCCTTTACTGGAACAGTATCATGCTCAATTCTATTTCTGCGGCCACGATCATGACCTCCAGCATTTAAAGGAAAAAAATAGCACCCTCGAATACATTGTTACCGGAACCGGAGGAGAAACCCGTGATAACAGTTCCAATGACATGACGATATTTAGTGGTTCGGAACCTGCTTTCACGGTGGTTTCACTTAATGCTAACAACATCAGGGTTTGTTTTGTAAGTACCCTGGGTCAGGTAATCTATCATTACAGCAGAGGCTACAAATAAACGCTTCCCCTGTTCTTTTATCTTAATTCCTAAGAGGGGCAGGTATCAATAGACAGGTATGGGCGTTTGATCATCGCCGGCCCTTCGTCAAAGTAAAATGCAAAATGGCAAAACGGGGTTCCCGCTTTGCCATTTTGCTTTCTTGCGGCCGATCTTTTCCCACATCGGACTTCCCGGCAATTATCCTTGAATCGCTGGAGAGGCTGACCAATGAAATGACGGTGGAAGTGGGGAAGGTTGAGAAGCAGCAGAGATTAGGATTGTCATCCGGAATTTCTTATATTAGTACCTGTTTTTGATAACGCCGCCAAAAAACAAATATTATGAAAAGAAAAGCCTTCCTTTTCATCCTGTTTTGTCATACTGCTGCTATAGCCGCCGCTCAATGGCAATGTCTCAATCCAACGCCGACCGGCAATACATTGCTTTCGTGTGTCTTTACTGATTCCCGCAACGGTTTTGCCACAGGTGAATCAGGTACTATCCTGAAAACCTTGAACAGAGGAGCCACCTGGACCCGTCAACCCTCGGGGACTTCAACCACTTTGTTCCAGGTTTGTTTCCCCGATTCCCTGCACGGCTTTGCCGTTGGGTATGCAGGTACGATCGTGAAGACCACAGATGGAGGAAAATCCTGGGCAAGATATCCCGGGACCATTTATGACAGCCTATTTTCGGTTTGTTTTACCGATTACCATAACGGCTATGCAGCCGGAACCGGGGGAACGATCCTGAAAACAACCGACGGGGGAACGAGCTGGCATCGTCAGACCTCCGGCACAATCAATACCCTCCTTTCGCTCTGCTTTACCAGCCGCGATACCGGCATTGCCGTGGGCTATTACGGAACCGTGCTAAAAACAACCAACGGCGGTGTTACCTGGGATAATCACTCCTTCAGCAGCTCCTTTCACCTTAATTCAGCCTGCTTTACCAGCCGCGATACCGGCTATATGCTGATTGAAGGAGGAATCCTGAAGACAACCGACGGGGCCCTCACCTGGAACAGTTTACCGGTCACCTGTTATACCAACACCCTCTTTTTTACCGGTAAAAACACCGGTTACACTGCGGGCTGGGATGGCCACATCCTGAAGACAACCGATGCCGGTCAGAACTGGACCAGTCAGCCAACAGCCACGCAAAACTACCTGTGTAGCATCTTTTTTATGGATGATACAACGGGTATCGTCGCCGGCGACTACGGAACAGTGCTGAAAACAACAAATGGAGGTACCACGTGGAACACCATCACTGCGGGATTCAACGACCTGCTAAAATCCACATGGTTCCTGAATGCGGATACAGGTTATACCGCAGGCAACCAGGGTATTATCCATAAAACCATCGACGGCGGCACATCATGGACCTCCCTGAAGCCGGCTGTCACAGCCGATATTTATGCAATATACTTCCGTGACATCCAGACTGGCTTGGTTGCCGGCAACCAAGGCATCCTGAAAACCGCCGATGGCGGAATAACCTGGCAAACCGTGGCTTCAACCGCTTCAGCCTTCCTGTGGGCCCTTTGTTTTCCCGATGCGGCTACCGGCTACAGTGCCGGACTTGACGGAGTTATCATGAAAACGACCGATGGCGGGATAACCTGGAATAGGCAGGTGTCGGGTACGTTGAATTTACTGACCGCTGTCTGTTTCCCTGATGCGAACAATGGCATCATCGTTGGCAGTAGCGGAACCATCCTGAAAACAACCACAGGAGGCGCAGCCTGGAATAAAATAAACTCAGGAACCTCCGAAGCCCTGAGGTCTGTGTTTTTTACGGATGCCAATACAGAATAAGTAAGTCATTTTGATTATCAGCCATATACCTCTGAAAGCCTTGTAAACAGTGAATAATCTTTATTAGTCTTTACAACCGTTTACCGGCTGTTTATAACTTTTACTGACAAAGTTGTACAATAAGTT
>CAIYQH010000322.1 GCA_903928285.1 uncultured Bacteroidales bacterium | reverse complement strand
GACAGAACATTTACATTGGGTTGGATACCCATAAGAATAGCTGGAAGGTTACTATTTTGACGGATACAATCAGCCATAAAACCTTCTCACAAAACCCGGATCCGGAAGTGCTGTGCAATTACCTTGTACGAAATTTTCCGGGAGCGACCTATTATAGTGCCTATGAAGCCAGTTATTGCGGTTTCTGGATACACAATCGATTGACTGAACTCGGGATTAACTCTATGATAGTCAACGCAGGCGATATCCCGACAACAAACAAAGAAAAAGTTCAAAAGGAAGATAAAAGGGATAGCCGGAAAATAGCAAAATGCCTTCGCAATGGTGAATTATTGCCCATTTACATTCCATCCCAAAGGAATCTCGAAGACAGGAACCTGATGCGTATCCGGTTGATGATCGCAAAAGATACACGCAGGATTAAAAATCGTATACGGTCACTTCTTTTTTTTTATGGGATCTCAGTGCCGGAGAGGTTTAAAGATTTAACAAATCCTTGGACAAACAAGTATATTCAATGGATTGAAAGTATTGATATTATTGAGAATAATGCTAAAGAGTCATTAAACATATTATTAACTGAATGTAAAATGCTTCGTTCTTTTGACCTGGAAACTTTACAGAAAATCCGGGGGCTTTCTCAAACCGATAAATACAGAGAACAGGTGCGGCTGCTATTAACGATACCAGGCATAGGGTTAAAAACGGCAATGTTAATATTGACTGAACTCTTTTGCATAGACCGGTTTAAAACGCTGGACCAACTATGTTCTTATGTGGGGATTATTCCTTCTACCCGGTCAACTGGAGATAATGAAATCGTTGGTGATATTACGCCTCGTGGCCACAACATTCTCAGAAGTGCAATCATAGAAAGTGCATGGATAGCTGTAAGAGCTGATCCCGCATTAAATTTGGCATATAATACCCTTTGTAAAAAAATGAAGGCTAATAAAGCAATTACCAGAATAGGGAAAAAACTATTGAACAGGATAAGATACGTATTACTAAACCAACATGAATATGTAGGCGCTTTAGTAAAATAACAAAACACTCTTATTAAAAGCAATATTGCACATTGAGACCGTTTCCTACCCCCTACAGCTCCTGTTTTCGATGTCTGTTTTGTCAAGTTTGCGGCTCAATATTTATAAACTAAACGGGAAATTGCAGCATCCCTGAAAAGATGTCTGCTGATAGAAGGTTGTTTTAATAAGAATATATTTTTCGCTTCGTGTTATTTCATTGCCCCTGTTAAGCAAGGATAACCCCATTGGATAAATTGAACAAGGACAAGCCCTTCGGGTTTTTAAAAAAATCTCCACCCTCGTGCCTCGGGTTGTATTTTTTTAAAAATCCTTGCACAAATTATCCAATGATGCAAATAGTGGCTTAACAGGAAACAATGAAATAACCTGCCTATTCCCTGTGAACTCGGGGTTACTTCTTATTGTCTGTTTGAAAAGAACATGAAAATTATGTGGCACAATATCAAACAATTAAAAAAAAATGAAAAAAAATCCTCCAAATTATTTGGAAAACAACATAGAAGGGGATAGGTCATTCCGACCTTTCGGAATGAATAGACTCGAAGAGCGATAGTTCCCGCAGGAGGTCGCCCTTTACAGTTTTACAGCTTTTTAGCGGATTTTTCGCAGGTACCTTTGCGGAAATTTCGGGTTTAATAATGTATTGTGGTTGATCAAGTTCAATCAACTATGAATTTTCCATAGAAAAGTCCATTCTTTGTTCCTGTAATTCTGAAAAAATAGACCCCATGAACAAATTCCACTTTTAGTAAACCAAGTTTCTTACCTTCCAATCCATCAAACTTCTTCACACACTTTCCAGATTCATTAAACACTTCTATTGAATACTTTTCTATTCCTAAGTCTTGGATGATAATCCTGGAATAATCGGTTATCGGGTTAGGCTGGACCGTTGCATATGTTTTTGAAGAAATATTCTGGATTCCTGTAACAACCTCTGAAACCGGGCGCCTAAAGACCTTGTGAGAATTACTGCCGGCGTAAATGAATGAACCAACCTTGTATAATTCATAGATGGACTTGTCGTCGGTGGTTACTAATCCTTCATTTATAAAACTCCAACTGTTTCCCCGGTCCGGAGATTTTGATATGCCAGGACCAAGCTGTGAGCAAAAAAGAGTATTGTTAATGGCTAACAAATTGTCGCCATAAAGACATGAAGTACCCAGATTCTGCCATGTTTCTCCATTATCCTCTGTTTTTAATATCCCATAACCAAAGGTTGAAGCAAAAAGAGACAGCTCAATTTTTGCAAAATCATATATTTCAGCATAATAGGTTGGAAATGCATGGGGTACCCCGTTGTTTTCGGGAAACCATGTACCCCCGTTATCGTCTGATGCATGAATACCGCCATTAAGGTTAAATTCGTTCAGTGAACCGACAAAGAGTCTGTTCCCATTATCGAATAGGCATTTTTTATTCGTATTAACCAGGCCATTATTCAACGAAAACCAAGACTGACAGAAATCCAATGAGCAATACAAACCGGCGCCTGAGGTTGCCACCAGGATCGAGTCACCTCTGAAAATTATACCGGTGATATCGTAAAGATTAGCGGGAGGTGGGAATCCATTGGTGGCCAATGACCATGAATTTCCATGATTGGTGGATTTGTAAATTGAATTGCTTGTTGCGAGCACCAGCAATGAGTCCCTAGCAATCATCTTCCTGGTTGAAAGATTGCCAAGACCGTTGTTTATAGCAACAAACGAAAATCCAAAATCGGAGGAACGATAGACGCCGGTTGCTTCCGAACATGCATATAAATAAGCACCTGAAGCACAAATATTACGTACAGGACTGTCTAATGAATCAGTTGCTACCCATTGAGCGTGAGCGTTAAACGAAAAAATACAGAGAAGGAGTAATTGAATCACTACAATATTTATCTTTTTCATAGCTTTATCATGTTTGTCGTTTATTTTAAAGTTGCTCAAAGGTTTCGTCATTTGTTTACCCCATGGTTTTGCTGAAACTTATTTGATATTAATATTCATTTTTATTGCACATATTTCCTATATGACCCACTTCCAAGAACAATCATCTATCGGATTGTTATACACAAAAGATATTCTTAGTAGGTTACCAAGCTCCGTTCTTCACAATAACCTTCTCACTCGCCACCAAATTCCCTTGATACACCAGTCTGACAACATACATCCCAGATGGCCAGTCAGAAACGCCAATGACGATATTCTTATCCGTTTGATGTATCTCCTTTGTGTACACCGTATTCCCAAAAAGACCATACACCTCTAGTGTGGCCGAACCCCATTGATGATACAGGGTAGTGAGGCTGAATAGCTGGTTTTTGGTTGAAACTTTCAGCTGATCAGGAATTTCGATATGCAAAATATCCCTGACAGGGTTCGGATAGACTTTTAAAAGCCCGGTGCCCGGGTTCGGAGCAGGATCGGCAATCCCGACAATCACCGCACAATCGAGCGGAATGGTGTCGGATTTAATGACGTGGGGACAGAGACTGTCGTAAATGAGAGGATGGTTGTAGAGTGTATCGTAATTCAGATCGGAATTGAGTTTCCAGGCATAGGTTCTCCACTGGTTATTACTGTATTGAGGT
>CAIYQH010000321.1 GCA_903928285.1 uncultured Bacteroidales bacterium | reverse complement strand
GTTTTATAAAATATAGGCCCGGCGGAAGTTCATGTAAATCAATTTCCTGGGATGATTTATAAACTCTGAAAGATTTAACAATTTTACCATCTGTTTGTATGATTTCTGCATCACCACTATGATTACTTGATAAAACAGCTTTATTATTCATTGGGTTGGGCGAAACTGAAAATCTATCTGAAATAATGGGTGGTGATTCATTTATGGCTACAGCCCCTCCGTTTGTTGTTTTCATGATCAATCCGCCAAATCCAACCGCAAACCCCACCGTATCATTTGCAAAACAGACTGAATTTAACCAATATACACCAAAACCCTGAAATTGATTCACCCAATCATGGCCGTCGTGAGTTTTAAAGATCTCACATTGAGCGCCGACGGCATAACCGACTTCTGCACTTGTAAAATACACAGAATTAACATACCCGATATCCGTTATGTTGGAGTGTTGCCAACTTACTCCCCCATTCGTTGTTCTATATATAACTCCGGTTCCCTTTTGTCCTGCCACATATCCTACATCCTTGTTAATAAAGAAAACTGAGTTAAAGGTGGTCCAATGATAGAGTGTATCGTTTACAGAAAACCAAGTACCTCCGCCATTAGTTGTTTTTAGTATCGTTTGTTGACCACCTTGATCAGGAGTACAGGCGCCTGCAACATAGCCAGTATCTACTGTTGGAAAATGAACAGAAAAGAAGTTTCTCCCATAACCTGTATACAAACTGTTCCAGGTTGTCCCGTAATCAGTTGTCTTAATAATAAAACCATTTGAACCGACCACATAACCTGTTGAATGGCTTGGGAAGAATACAGAATATGCCACAAACCCACTACCATTATATTGCTCTGTCCAACTGGTTCCTCCATCTATCGTCCGCATTATCCTGTTATGTCCTACGACAAATCCGGTATCAACATTCAAAAAGAAAACAGCGTGAAGGTCATTGGCTGTAACATTTGATTTAAGAGTCCATGTCGCCCCACCATTAGTCGTTTTAATAATGGTTCCCGTATCACCGACCGCAAATCCGTAATTTGGATTTACAAAAAAAACAGACCATAATTGCCTGGCCGAAGGTGACCAAGTTGTTGCCCATTGTGCATGTGAGTGGAATCCTATTAAAATTAGAATGAAAACAATACAATTTTTCATAAAAGCACTTTTTAATCTACACTAACTGAATGCTCAGTCATAATAGATAGTCGGGTAACATACTGGCGTTTCACCCGGCCGTTCCAGGGAAATTAACCTGAATATCCTGATTCAAACGAACTTTCCTGTCCGAACACAAATGGCTATGAACAATGGAACTGACATGGAACCCGGTCCAACAACGAGTTTTAATCCCGATATTAACCGGAACCATCAATTTTTGTTTTTGATTATGGTGAACCACCCCGGCACTCTTTGGCCTGTAACCGCATCAAAGGTAAGCATTTGCAAAACAACAACACACTGGTTTTCGTGGTTAAAGCGATGTCAGGGGACGGTAAATTTTAATCTTTGAATTCCTTTTTCTCCATTATCAAATGTTTCAATAAGTTCAAGATATTTCACTTTATTCACCAGAACAAAGGGGTTTGCCGGTACTTTGGGCCATTTTCCATGATACCCGTATTTATTTAAACTATCAGATCGCCATCTGTTTGTCTTTGCAAGCAATAGCAATGAATCATTCTTACATTTCCAATACCCAGTCATTAGATTACCACACGTTTTATACTTAAAAGTTGAATCAGGGTTTAAAATTAATTCTGAACCTACAAAGAAATGATGAATGCCTTTTGTAACACTTAACCATGCCACTTCAAGTTGTGTCCATTTGATATAAGAATATTTACCTGTTTGAACAGCTCTTTTCGCCTGAACTGAACAATTCAGAAAGAACAGTATGGGTAATATTAAAATTATTCTTTTCGTCATTAACCTTGCAATTAATAGTAATCAAAACCTTTAAAATGAGCCTTCCCTGCATGACCGGCTGTTGGCCTGGTGTGTCCATTAAAATTGTTGCAAATAATCCGATTGCTATTAACTACGTATTTATCAATGAATCACAACAATCTTTTTTGTCTGGACAAACTCATTTACCTGAAACCTGCATACATAAAGCCCCGGGGTAAATCCAGACAGATCAAACGGCAGTTCGTACATCCCGGCTGGCTTCTTCAACATTTCCTTTGATGTGATAATCTCTCCGGTCAAACGATAGATTTTAACTGAAACATCATTCATCTTATCCAGCATGAAAGAAACCTTAACTTTCCCTGAACATGGATTAGGATATATCTGAAAAGGAGTCAATTGCGTTTGTGAACTACCTAATCCAACCGGGAAGCCTCCGCCGTTTGTTGTCTTAAGGATTGTTCCATCGCTCCCCGCAACGTATCCTACGCTGTCACTGATGAAACGTACCGATAACAGGATGCCTGCCGCACCACTTAGAAGCTCAGACCAGGAAGAACCGCCATCGGTGGTTTTTATAATGATTCCGGCATCGCCGACACTATATCCGGTATTCCCGTCAATAAACCATACAGACCGTAAATTTTTTGGTGTCCCGCTGTATAAAGAGTTCCAGGATGAACCTCCGTCAAGGGTTTTAAGTATGGTACCGTTGGCGCCAACTGCAAAACCATTATTTAGATCATTGAAATACACTGAGTGAAGATCTTTATTGGTACCGCCCGGAATGATTCCCCATGTATTACCGCTGTCTGTGGTTTTTAAGATGGTGCCATTTTGACCTACAGCATATCCGTAAACAGAATTTGGGAAGAAAATTGACCTCAGTTCAAAGGAAGTGGTGTTTGACACCTCAATCCAGGATAGGCCCCCGTTAACGGTTTTCAATATGACACCTTTATTGGCACTCCAATCCGTTCCTGCCACGAAACCGGTACTCATGTCTGTAAAATAAACCGAATAATAATTTCTTGTTATCCCGCCCGATAAAGAATCCCAGGTTATCCCTCCATTCACGGTTTTATAGATCGTTCCGGACTGACCAACCACATAACCCTTATTGGCATCTGTAAAAAACACCGAATATAACCTGGCGGTTGTTCCAATTGATAAAGAATCCCACGTAATCCCGCCATTGATGGTTTTTAAAATGATGTTCTGGCTGTTATTTACAGGGTTATAATCACCAACAGCATAGCCTGTTTCGGAAGTGACAAAATAGCAGGCATTTAACGAATTAATGTGCCCTCTGGGATATTGATCCCATGCAGCACCACCATCATGTGTTTGAATAATCGTTCCTGCCCAGGAGCCCCCTACGGCACACCCGGTATTGGGATTCGGAAAATACACCGAATATAACTCTTCTGTTGTACGCACAGGCAATGACGACCAACTGTTGCCGCCATTGACCGTTTTAAATATTACCCCGTTCCCTGACATACCGGACCCGGCAACATAACCTGTCGCAGCATCTGTGAAAAACACTGACATCAGGATAAAATTAATGCCTACTGAAATGGTATTCCACGTCATACCACTGTCAATGGTTTTATATAGTAAGCCTCCATTGGGACCCTGGCCTGCAACATATCCCGTTTGGGAATCAGGAAAGCAAACTGATCTTAGCTGGGGATCCGGCGTGAGAACCTGAGTCCAGGTTATTCCTCCATCAACAGTTTTCATGATGACTCCTGTTTCAAACAAAGGATCATGTTTTGTGCCAACTGCGTATCCCGTGTTTTCATCCGTAAAACAGACAGCATTGAAGCAAGGTTTAAAAATGAAGCCACTTGAGAGATCAGACCAGGTAGTACCTCCGTCAACAGTTTTTAAAATTATCCCGCTGTTAATATTATTTGAACCCCCAACCACAAAACCTGTATTATTGTCAGGAAAGAAAACCGAGTTCAATGGTAAGGTCGTACCGCTTGATAATCCAGACCATGAGTTTCCTCCATCAGTTGTTTTTAAAATAATTCCGCTGTCCCCTACAGTATATCCCGTATTGTCGTCAGTGAAATAAACAGCAGACAGGTTCTTTGCCGTAACACAGGGTAAACTGGTCCAGCTCGAGCCCCCATCAATTGTTTTAATCATTGCACCGGCAAAGCCAACGGCATATCCTGTGTGGCTATTTGCATAAAAAACCGAATGCAAGGGATTGCCTTGCGGTAAAGGATTTTGCCATTGCCACTGAGCTATTAATGAAAAAGGGACGAAGCAAAGAATAATTAATATGCCTTTTATTGTTCTCATGGTGCGTTTTATGAATGTGTACGAACGGCTCGTTTGTAAGCGCCCAAAGAAAAACATCTGAAAAGCCTCACTAACGCTTGTTTTGTGGCGGGTGCAAGCTCATTAGGCTGCGTGATTAATTATCGTAATGATATCGACAACCGTATATTAATATTTCTGGACCAATTACCTGATAAACAAGTCTATGTTCCCTGTCAATTCGTCTGGACCAATATCCTGCTAAGTCATATTTCAGAGGTTCGGGTTTTCCTAAGCCAGTATAGGGTGTTCTTTGAATGTCCCTGATCAGAACATTGATCTTTTTCAAAATCTTTTTAGCTTCAGTCTGCCAGGAAAGGTAATCTTCCCATGAATACTGCGAAAATGTTATTGTCATTAGTCTTCGATTAATTCTTTTCGAACTGATTTCCCAGTCTTCATTTGCTTTATTGATTCATAAAGCCGATCTGCATTTGTTTTTGAACTGAGCAAATGAACAGTTTCTAAAATCGAATTGAATTCGTCTAATGATATTAATACCGCCCCATGTCCCGTACCTCGTTTAATTACTAAGGTTTCATTATCGTTTTCCACATCATCAAGAAACTGTTTAAGGTTCGTTCGAAACTCTGTGAAGTTTGCTGCTTTCATACGTTGAATTTTAAGTTATTAATAAAGTACAAATTTAGGTACTTATATAATAACTTTATCGCCGTTGCAACTTTTTATTTTCATGCGGCCTCACGCAATCCAACTGCCGCTGTGCGGGGTTTACTTGTCTTACGTTTGCTTCCCCACTACCCTTGGCCGATCAGGTGAATGTATCCCTACCTGAAACGCCCGCATTGCTGGCAGTTTACTCGTTAGGCAAAGTTGTCATCAATTCTATGTAATAGAGAGTCAACTTCTTGCACTATTGTCTTTGCTTGATTTATTGAAATATCTTGCCCCATCCTTAAACTTCTTCCGAGATAATTAATAATGATTTTGCCTCCTTTAATTCCATATAATCTTATCAATAATGGTATTTCATCGTCATTTCCATAATCAAAAGATTCAAATTCCGAAAAGGTGATGACTTTTTTTGAATTGATTATTTTACCCGTTTTTATAATCTCAATATTCTTATTCATTGTTGTCCGGTAAAACCGGAATTGGTTAATATTTTCGATTAAACTCCTTGATAATCAGCATTAGCATATTCATTTTCTAAAAGTAAGCCCCTTCTTTATGCAGAAAGAGAGACTGCTTTTTCACCGTATTTTCTAGT
>CAIYQH010000320.1 GCA_903928285.1 uncultured Bacteroidales bacterium | reverse complement strand
GAGTCCGCGGCGGTTGGGAGCAACGATGATATACCCGTTGGCAGCCATCATCTGGAAGTTCCAGCGGAATGACCAGAACTGGCTGACAGTGCTTTGCGGTCCACCTTCGCAATAGAGCAGGGTTGGATATTTTTTCGACGGATCAAAATGGGGAGGATAGATGATCCAGGCCTGCATCTCTTTATTGTCGGTAGTTTTAATCCAGCGTTGTTCAACTTTTGCAATGGCCAGTTTGTCGAGAATATCCTTGTTGGTGGTTGTTATCGGCATGTCCTTGCCGGTCACCGGATCAACCAAGTAGAGTTCGGTTGGCATCGACATCGACATCCGCGAGGCAATCAGTTTATCCCCTGCCGGTATGACGCCTGTATAGTTATGAATACCCTCCGTGATTTTGGTGATTTTACCATCGGCCAGGTCCAGCCTGTAAATTTCGTCGGTGGCATGGTAGTCGCTGGTAAAGAATATCGACTTGTTGTCGTCAGCCCAGGCAAGGTTTTCGGCATTCTGGTCAAAGTTTTTGGTGAAATCTGTTTTTGTTTTTGATTCGAGGTCATAGACAATTAACCGGTTTTTGTCAGACTCATAACCATCGCGTTCCATGCTCTGCCATGCGATTTTTTTACCATCCGGCGAATAAACGGGCGCTACATCATAGCCCATCATACCTTCGCTGATATTGGTTGTTTTGCCGTTTTCAAGATCATAGAGGTAAATATCGGAATTTGTTGATTTGGCATATTCTACGCCTTTCTTTTTCCGGCAGGTATAGGCGATCACTTTACTGTCGGGACTCCAGGTGATCTGTTCCATCCCGCCAAATGGCATAAGAGGCGTTTCGTAGGGTTCGTTCAGCATAATGTCTTTCCCTTTGGTAATCATCTCTTTGGAGAGATCAGCAAGGAAGATATGGCTGTAGGCCTGAACCCAGGTGTCCCAATGACGGTACATGAGATCATTATAGATCCGGCCACTTGCCTTGGGAAGATCGGCATACAGGTCGTTCATCTGTTTTTCACAGGGAACGTCGGCCGTATAGAGGATTTTTTTCTGATCGGGGGCGTATTTGTATCCATTGATCCCGTTTTCGATCCGTGTAAGCTGCTGGCGGTTATTCCCGTCGGGGTCCATGATCCAAAGCTGCATTGAGCCTGTTTCGGCCGACATAAAGGTGATTTTTTTTCCATCGGAGGTCCATTCTGCCTGGTATTCACTAAACCTGGTTGTTGTAATTTGTTTCAGGTTTTTCCCGTCGGTGCCGATGGTATATAATTCACGGTTTCCCTTGTTTTGGGCAACATCATAATAGGTGACACCATACAGGATGGTTTTTTTATCGGCCGAGAGCGCCGGCTCGCCTAACCTGCCAAAACTCCAGAGAATCTCAGGGGTCATCAGGTCACTTTTAAATTCGGGCATTTTCTTCCCGATCAACGGGGCCTCTTCCCCTTTTTTCTCTTTTGGTTTACAGGCGCCAAACCCTGCGACCAGGGCAATTAACAGGATGAAGGTAGTTTTTTTCATGGTAGATTAATTTAGGTTTATTGATATCAGTTTTGGGAGAAACAGGATGATGCCGATGATGATAGCAGCGACAGCGGTAACCAGAACCGCTGCAGCAGCCACATCTTTCACAATACCTGCCTGTTTCCGGTAGTCGGGGGAAACAAGGTCGACCAGTTGTTCGATGGCAGTATTCATGGCTTCCATGGAGATAACCAGTCCAACGACCAGTATGAGGATGCACCATTCGGTTGCGCATAAATGCGTTGCAATGCCGGCAACAACGGCAACAAAAGTGGCTGCAAGATGAATCCTGAAATTTTGCTGGCTGCGTACGGTAAATCTGAGTCCGTTGAAAGCAAAAATGAAACTGCGTAAACGCCCCTGAAGATTTGATTTTTCCCGATTTTCTCCTTCCATTTAATCCTTTTTGTTGAGATATTTTTCAAGCAACCCGAGTAATTCATAGGAATTGATGGGTTTCGAAATATAGTTGTCACATCCTGCAACCAGGCTTTTTTCCCGTTCACCTTTGAGTGCCTAGGCACTCTGGGCTATAATGGGCAGGTTTTTGTGCTCAAGTTTCAAAATTTTTGTTGTCTCATAACCATCCATAAAGGGCATGCGGATGTCCATCAGCACAAGGTCGAATTGCCTGGTACGGCAACTTTCGATGGCATCCTGGCCATTTTTGACCCAGATCAGTTTAACTCCGGTATTTTTCAGCATGCGGTCCATGAGAAGGAAGTTGGAATCTTCATCTTCAACCATCAGGATGACCTTGTCAGCCCATCTGGGGACAAACGGGACAACTAGTTTAGAAATCTCGGGTTCGGGAATCACCGTGTCTTTTTCCAAAATTGGTAAAAGGATAAAGAAGGTGGTTCCCTTACCGCGGTCAGATTCAAGACGGATTTGGCCTCCCAGCAGTTGGGTGAGATTCCTTGAAATGGTTAATCCCAGGCCGGCTCCTCCATACCTGCGCGTTGCGGTATCATCAACCTGACGGAACCGTTCAAAGATGATCTTATGCATTTCTATGGGAATGCCAATACCCGTATCCCGCACAAAAAATTCTATAAACGGGATGGATTTAATTGTTTTTAATATGTATCCGAACTCAACAGATCCCTCATCCGTAAATTTGAGACCATTCCCGATAAGGTTTGTGAGTATCTGCCGCAGGCGGTTGGCATCGGTAAAGATACTGAAATAAGGTTCGGTATTGCCTGGTTTACAGATAAGTGCAATCTTGGTCTTGTTTGTTTTCCGTTTTAATTCGTTCATTGAAATTCCAAGATTTGCCAGTAGCTGATTTACCTTGCAATCTTTTATCTCAATTTTTATCTGGCCTGATTCAATTTTTGCCACATCAATGATGTCGTCAATGATCCGCATCAGGTCATTTCCCCGTTCCTTTATAATCTGGATGAACTCCGTCTGTTCAGCATCAGAGAGGTCCGGGTCTGATAATAGGGATGAAAAGCCCAGGATGGCATTCATCGGGGTACGGATTTCGTGCGACATATTGGCAAGAAAGGCTGACTTCAGCCGGTCGGCCCCTTCAGCTTTCTCCTTGGCGGCAATAAGGCTCTTTTCGGTGAGTTTATGCTCGGTGATATTGCGGTAGATGCCATAGCCGCCGACAATGTTATGGTCGATGGTAATCGGAGTGGCAAGGATTGATACATCAATCAGGTGACCATCCTTATGTTTTCGGCGGGTTTCGGTTTCCGTGGTAATCCCCAGCAGGATATCGGACGTGATTTTCCTGGATTCGTGATGAACATCTTTGCCGGCGATCAGGTCATCCAGGTTTTTTTCAAGAACCTCTTCCTGCGAAAATCCGAATAATTTCAGGAATGCAGAATTGACCTTCACCAGATTCCCTTCGATATTGGTCATGATGATTGCTTCAGGGCTGCCTTCAAAGAGCTGGTCGAGGTAGGCCTTTTCTTTTTGAAATGATTCTTCAGCTCCCTTCTTTGAGATAGTAGTGGCAATATGGTCGGCAACAAAGCGGAGCAGATCCAGTTCCCGGAGGGTGTATTGATCAGGGTCTGTATAACTCTGTACGGCTATCACGCCAATAACCTTATCGGCAACAATCAGCGGCACTCCCAGCCAGACCTTTGCCAGCGAGCCAACAATCTCAATCTCTCCCGCACGGGAAAGTTCTTCGATAATCGGCTGCGTGGCCAGCAGCGGGCTTTTTGATTTTATCACATAGGAAGTAATCGTTTTTCCCGCAGGGAAAGCCGTGAAGCTGTCTTTGGAGTCAACCTGGAAAGGTAGGGTTATGGTGTCGGTGGTTTCATCATACATGGCAAGGTAAAAGTTCTCCACATCAATGATCATCCCAAGATTCTTATGGATCGATCTGAAAACTTCACCAATATTATAGGAGGTATAGGAGGCTTTTGAAATCTCGAACAGGACCTTCTGGATCTGTTCTGCATATTTGAATTCGGAAATGTCAGAGATAAATCCTTCAATGCAGATCAGAGTTCCCTGGTCGTTGAGCAGGCATTTGCCCTTTTCCCATACCCATTTGATTTTTCCGTCAGCACATTTTATCCGGTATTCAAAGGTAAACGGTTTGTTGATCGATAATGCCTTCTGCACTTCATCCCAGATATGGTTCCTGTCTTCTTCCAAAATCAGGTCATTATAGGAGATCCGTTGGTTTAAGATCAAGTCATCCGGGAAATAGCCAGTCAGATCATAGCAACCATCACTGAGAAATTCCATGGTCCAGTTGTGATCATTCCGGCAACGGTAAACCATTCCGGGGAGGTTGTCGAGCAGGGTGCTAAATTGTCGTTTCGATTCCGAAAGTTCTTCCAGCTTTATTTTCTGATCTGAAAAATCAATGAAGGTTTCAAGTAACGCGTTCTCATTGCCAAACTGAATAGGGATAGACGATTTCAGGACAGGGGTTTTCGTGCCATCTCTCCTTCTCAGCATACATTCGATATCCCTGGAAGGATCATCGTTGCCGGCTATGCCTTTGTTTTTTTCCACCTCGTATGAAAACCAATCCCCGGGCCGTGTATTTACCAATTCCCTGGCATCGGAAAAACCCAGCATCGAAACACCTGTTTTATTGATTCCCCTGATTTGATCATCCTTCCCGACAATCATCAGACCATATGGAATGACATCAAAAACGGAATGCATCCGTTCTAATTGTGCCTGTTTTTGCCGGGCCAGCGTCTGTTTTTGAGTAATATCATTCAGTACGCAATGGGTTTGAATGAATTTTCCGTCATCCCCATAAATGATGTTCCCGTCGAAAGAAATGGTGATGGTTTTTCCATCATGACAAACCATGTCAACTTCGACGCCGCGACTTCCGCCCTGCTTCTTGTATGTTGAGAAATTATTCCGGAATTGTTCAGCAAAGGCTTCTGTAAGAAAATCGCCGAACCATTTGCCGAGCACCTCTTTTGCCTCTGTATAGCCCAGTAAGGTAAGCCAGGCCTGGTTAACCTCAATCAGGCGTCCCTCCTCATCAAGAGACTGACAGGCTAACGGTCCCTGCTGAAACAGCAGACGTAGGCTGTCCAATTCTTTTCTAAGGAGGGTGTTTTCTTTACGGAGGTCGGTTGGTTCTTCTTCTTGGATGTTCATTGAAAGTTCATATTAGCCGTAATGGCCTAAAGATATCGTCTGACATTAGCCGCATAGTTCTCCCATTCTTTTCCGAACCGGTTGTTAAGGAACTGCTCCTCCCCTTTGATTATCTGATGGTGGGTGTAAATTCCGTAGATGGCAAAAAATACGTTGATTAAATCAGGAAAGTAGATACAGGAGCCTATCGTAATGGTGAATACTCCGAGATATAACGGGTTGCGGCTGAAGTGATAGATCCCCAGGGTTTGCATGGTGGTTTGGGTCTGGGGTATGCCGACTCTCAGCGATTTCCCCAGCCTCACGGTAGCCATGAGAACAACAAGAATGCCGGTCCATAGCATGGCAACCGCAAGCCAGTTCAGGTAAAATGGTACATGGATATAACCAAGCTTTGGGTTGGCTGCTTTAATGATAAATAATACCCAGGTTGTCAAGATGGTTACTTTGCCTGAAAAAAAGTAGTATTTTTCGATCGTGGGCTTGCCGATAAGTTCGAACTGGTCGCCCCGGATGCGGGCAATCTGAAAGATGAAAACCACGGCAAGCAAGGTGAATGCAGTCAGGACGAAGTAACTGTGCAACGGCATCTTTTTTTTCGTAAATGTATGTAAAATTATGCTTTTTGCTTTACAATTACCGGTATATTTTTCATAGGGATAATCCATACCTTTGCCGGATACTTGCTCTATCCATGTCCACCATTCTTCAGGTTGAAAATCTTGCCCGTTCCTACGGTGAAAAAAATCTTTTTGAGAATATCTCCTTTGTATTGGGACAATCGCAGAAAGTAGCCCTGATCGCCCGTAACGGAGCCGGGAAAACCAGTCTACTGAATATCATTGCCGGTCTTGAACCAGCTGATTCAGGAAGTGTAACGGTGTTTGAAAGGAGTTCGCTTGAGTATCTGAAACAGGAGCCGGAGCTGAACCCTGAAAATACTGTATTTGAGGAGGTTTATTCCCATTCGAACGACATTCAGCGTGCCATCCTTACCTACGAACATGTGATCAAGGGCGATAATAAGGATGATATTGAACATGCCATCAGCCAGATGGACGCCATTGAAGGATGGGAATATGAAACCAGGGTCCGCCAGATCCTTACGCAACTCAGGCTGCCTGATCTTGATCAAAGGATCGGCCAGCTGTCGGGCGGGCAGCGAAAGCGGGTAGCCCTCGCCAAAGCACTGATTACCGAACCGACTTTTCTGATCCTGGATGAACCTACCAACCACCTTGATGTTGAAATGATCGAATGGCTGGAAGAGTATCTCTCCAAGAGCAGTATTACCCTGCTGATGGTTACCCATGACCGTTATTTTCTAGACTTGGTGTGCGATGAGGTGCTGGAAATGGAAAATGCAGCCGTTTACCGCTATAAGGGTAATTATACCTATTTTCTTGAGAAACAAGCCGAAAGGATCGGGATTCAGAACAAGGAGACCGAAAGGGCGCAAAACCTGATGCGCACCGAGCAGGAGTGGATGCGGCGAATGCCAAAAGCGCGTACCACCAAGGCAAAAGCGCGGATCGACAGCTTTTATGAACTGCAGGAAAAGGCATCCAATAAAATTTATGAAGAACGGCTGAACCTGAACATCGAGGGAGCCAGAATGGGCAATAAAATCCTTGAAATCAATGATGTCTCGTTTAAATGGGGAGAACTGGCCATACTGAAGGGCTTTACCTACACCTTCAAGCGTGGCGAAAAGGTTGGGATCGTCGGTAAAAACGGCTCAGGAAAATCTACCTTTCTCGATATTATTACCGGGAGGCTCAGACCCCAGAAGGGACATATCCAGACGGGCGAGACAATCCAGTATGGCTACTATAAACAGCAGGGCCTTGTCTTTAATGATCAGATAAAAGTGATTGAGGT
>CAIYQH010000319.1 GCA_903928285.1 uncultured Bacteroidales bacterium | reverse complement strand
TCGGGATGGAACTGCACCCCCGTGAATGGCAGTGTTTTGTGGGCCAGTGCCATGATCGTGCCATCGTCGCTGACAGCAAGTGTTTCCAGGCATCGCGGGAGTGTGCCGGGGTCAACGGCCCAGGAATGGTACAACCCTGCATCACAATGATCGGGGATGCCGGCGTACAGCGGATGGAGGGGCTGCAGGATCCTCAGTTTCCTGGGCTGGCCATGCACCACGGCAGGCAGGTTGAACAGGGAGCCGCCAAAATGGAGGGCCATGGCCTGCATCCCCAGGCAGACCCCGAAAACCGGGATTGAGATTCCCTTGCGGATCATCAGGTCTTCCATCCTGCCGAGAATCTCCGACATGATGGGATGTTCGCCGGGCAATCCCGGCCCTGGCGAAAAGATGATTTTATCCCACCGCTCCAGGTCTCCGGGATTGACCTCTTCAGGCGTGAGGATATTAACCTTAACTTTGGCGGTTCTGCGCAATAATTCGACCAGGTTCCAGGTGAACGAGTCGTGGTTGTCGAGAAGCAGAAGAGCCATTCTTGGAATTATTACGAATAAAAATAAAGCCTTACGATCCATGTTCACCGGCAGGACTGAAATCATCGATAAAATTAACCATTTTTCAGGGTGTGGCATGCCCTTTTTATTTGCTGTTGATTTTGATGGTGAAACTGGTTTTGTCTTTACTCCGCTGGAGGCCCGACAACGTGGTATCTTGTACGATTTTGAGAGCCTTTCCTGTGAAACCAGGGTGATGAGTTTTGGCAGATTTGATTCCTTCCCGGTATCCTTCGAAACTTACAGCAAGGCTTTTAACAAGGTGCTGTATCACCTTAAACGAGGTGACACCTACCTGCTGAACCTCACCTTTCCGACCCCCCTTGAAACCGATCTTTCGATGGAAGCCCTTTACCAGGATAGTCATGCACGGTTTAAACTCTTTGTTCCCGGCCATTTTGCCGTATTTTCACCCGAGCCCTTTGTCAGGATAGATGGGACTGGTATCTATTCCTGCCCGATGAAAGGCACCATCGATGCAGATCTTCCCGATGCCCGGCAACGGTTGCTGGATGACAAAAAGGAGTTTTTTGAACACAATACCATCGTCGACCTGATCCGCAACGACCTGTCGATGGTCTCCACGCAGGTGTCGGTAACCAGGTTCCGCTATATCGAGCGGTTACACACCAACCGGGGGGATTTGCTGCAGATGAGTTCGGAGATCAGCGGACAGCTGTCGCCGGAATACCGCAGTGAGCTGGGGGATATCCTGTTTTCACTGTTGCCCGCGGGTTCCGTGACAGGCGCGCCCAAAAAAAGGACAGTGGAAATTATCCGTGCCGTTGAGACCAGTCCCCGCGGTTTTTATACAGGGATCTTCGGCTATTCCGATGGCATCACGCTGACCTCAGCGGTTTCGATCCGTTTTATTGAGCAAACAACGGATGGTCTGGTGTTTAGAAGCGGGGGCGGCATTACGGCCATGAGCGAGGCGCAAAGTGAATATCATGAAATGATAAAAAAGATTTATGTCCCTGTTTTTTGAAACGATCAGGATCTGCGACGGCGTGCCGCAGCACACCGGGTGGCATGAAAGACGGATGAACCGGTCGGTTCTGGAAACATGGCCTGCCGCAGAAACGATGAAGCTCCCGGAGGGTTTCGTGACGCCGCCGGAATTCCGTCAGGGTGAAGTCCGCTGCAAGATCAGGTATGACTATGAAATCAGGGAGATCACCTTCAGCCGGAAGGAAAAAAGGATCATCCGGTCGCTGAAACTGGTGACAAGCGACACCATCGATTACCATCTGAAATACGCCGACCGCCGTCAGCTGGAAGCCCTGTTGTTGCTGCGCGGTAACTGCGACGACATTATCATCGTCAAAAACGGCCTGCTTACCGATACCTCTTTTTCAAATATCATCCTCTTCGATGGCATTGACTGGATCACGCCTGCCACTCCGTTGTTGCCGGGAACCTGCCGCCAGAGGCTGCTTTCGGAAAGGAATATCAAGGAAGGGAATATCGTTCCCGGGAATCTGAAAAACTTCATGGGAGTTAAACTGATCAATGCCCTGCGCGAACCCTCTGAAGAAATGATGATCCCCATGTCACTGATATTTCTGTAAACCACTATTTTTGTAAAAAAACAACCTATGAAAGTCAAGATCATCCTGTTCGTTGCCGTGATTGCCCTGGGGTCGCTCGTGGCCGGCTGTGGCGGGAATACGGAACTGAAGAAAGAGGCCGGGATTTTTGCAGAAGCCATGTGCCGCAATATTGAAACCATGCAGAAGCTGCACGCGGCCAACCCTTCGGATACCCTGCTTATTCAAAAGATTCAGAAGGAACAGCACGGGGTTGACAGCCTGATGCTGTCCCTTTCGGAGCAATTCAGGAAAAAGTATGGCGAAAAGATGAAATCCCCTGAATTCACAAAGGAATACCGGAATTACCTTAACAAGGCGATGCTTGAGTGCAAATGCCTTTCAAAGGAGGACAGGGCCACCTTTGAAAAGAGGGTTGACTGACAGAGGTTTTCTCCTGGCGCAGGCAGGCAGGGGATATTCCAGGGCCATTTTGGGATCTGCCAGTTCTTCCATGCAGGAAACAGGGTCGCAACAGGTGTGGCATACCCGTTTAATGGCCCGGTAATCAAGAAGCTCCACATCGGCAGATAAAAATCCGGGTTTGACAGGTTCCTGTTTGAGCAGGTCGGTACTCAGGTATTTTTTATTGTCGTCGGCGAAAATCGTCACGACCACCGCATTTTCCCCAAGTTCGTTCTGAACCTTCAACGCCCCCAGGAAATTGGCCCCCGAGGAGATGCCAAGGCCTATACCCAGCTGCGTGGAGAGTTTCTGCGCCATGATGATGGCATCCCCGTCGTCGACGCTGATGATCTCATCCAGCTTTTCAAGTTTCAGGATGGAAGGGATAAATTCGTCGGAAATGCCCTGTATCCTGTGTTTTCCGACCTTATGTCCGGTCGAAAGCGTTGGCGAATTTGAGGGTTCCAGGGGGTGCAGTTTGATGGCCGGGATCTTTTCTCTCAGGAATCCGCCAACGCCCATAATGGTTCCTCCTGTTCCGACACCGGCAATAAAGGCATCAGGAATGATATTCCTGAATTTCAACTGCCAGAAAATTTCGGGACCGGTACTTTGGAAGTGGGCTTCACAGTTATGATTATTCGAAAACTGCGAGGGGAGGAAGGCCCCCTTGGTTTTGGCGGCCAGCTCTTCAGCCAGGGCGATACTGCCCAGGAATCCTCCGGCCTCTTTACTGACCAGGTTAATTTTGGCACCCAGGCTTTTGATCAGGTTGATGCGCTCCTGGCTCATCCAGTCGGGCATAAAAATCTCCACAGAGTGCCCCAGCGCTTTGCCAATAGCCGAAAAAGAGATTCCGGTATTGCCGCTGGTGGCCTCGATGATCAGTCCGCCGGGCATTAACGCCCCTGCCAGGTAGGCCTGGTGCAGGATATGAAATGCCATCCTGTCTTTGATGCTGCCGGTCATGTTGAGGTTTTCGGCCTTTGCGAAAATGGTCCTTTTGGCGCCCTTGTAAAGCAGCTTGATCTCGAGCAGCGGCGTATTGCCAATCATGCTTGAAAGCCCGTGGATACGTTTTTCAATCATATCATCCATCACAGAACTATTTTTAGTGTTAATTCCTTTAATTGTTCGGGTTTTATGGCCGAGGGGGAATCGATCATCACATCGCGGCCGGAGTTGTTTTTCGGGAAGGCCATGAAGTCGCGGATGGATTCACCGTGGCCAAAAATGGTGCACCAGCGGTCGAATCCAAAGGCCACCCCGCCGTGGGGAGGGGCGCCGTATTCGAAGGCGTTCATCAGGAAGCCAAACTGGTCGGCTGCATCCTCGTCTGTAAATCCCAACACGGTAAACATCTTCTTCTGCAAGTCTTTATTATGGATCCTGATGGAACCGCCGCCGATTTCCACACCGTTGATCACCAGGTCGTAGGCATTGGCACGAACCGCTCCCGGGTCGGTGTCGAGTAGCGGAATGTCGCCCGGGACCGGGGAGGTAAAGGGATGATGTTTGGCATAATAGCGCCGGGTTTCGTCGTCCCATTCCAGCAACGGGAAATCGATCACCCACAGGGGTTTGAAATCGCCGGGGGTGGTCAGTTTCATCCGTTTGCCCATTTCAAGTCTTAAGGTTCCCAGGGCGGTCTGGGTCTTCTCCTCTTTCCCTGCCAGGATCAGCATCAGGTCGCCAGGTTGTGCGCCGAATTTTTCCACGATGGCCGCCAGCTCTTCAGGGGAATAAAATTTGTCGACAGAGGATTTGATGGTCCTGTCCAGCCCATAACGGATATAAACCAGTCCGGAAGCCCCGACCTGCGGGCGTTTCACGAAATCGGTCAGCTCGTCGATCTGCTTACGCGAATATTCGCTGCAGCCGGCGGCATTGATGCCCACCACCAGTTCGGCGTCGTCGAACACCTTGAAATTTTTCCCTTTAACGAGATCGTTCAGCTCGGTGAAGGTCATCCCGAAGCGGATATCGGGCTTGTCGGAACCGTACAACTTCATCGCGTCATTGTACGACATCCTTGGAAAAGCAGGCATATCCATCGCCAGGACCGATTTAAAGAGATGCGTTGCGAGACCTTCGAAGGTGTTCAGGATATCCTCCTGGGTGACGAAAGCCATCTCACAGTCGATCTGGGTGAACTCTGGCTGGCGGTCGGCCCGCAGGTCCTCGTCGCGGAAACAGTGCACGATCTGGAAATAGCGGTCGTAGCCGGCCACCATCAGCAGCTGCTTGAAGGTTTGCGGCGATTGCGGCAGGGCGTAGAACTGCCCGGGATTCATCCGCGAAGGAACCACAAAATCGCGCGCCCCTTCGGGGGTTGATTTGATCAGGTAGGGTGTCTCGATCTCCATGAAATCGAGCGAACTGAGGTAATTGCGGGTTTCGATCGCCATCCTGTGGCGGAGCTCCAGGTTCTTTTTGTTGGCATTGCGGCGCAGGTCGAGATACCTGTATTTCATCCGCAGCTCCTCGCCGCCGTCGGTATTGTCCTCGATGGTGAAGGGAGGCGTTTTCGAAACATTGAGGATCGTGATGTTGTCGGCAAGGATCTCCACCTCCCCGGTGGCCATTTTCAGGTTTTTGTTGCTGCGTTCGGCTACCTTCCCGGTGACCGAGACCACGAATTCGCGGCCCAGCTTGCGGGCCTCCATGCAGAGGGCGCTGTTGACCTCCATGTTGAAAACCAGCTGCGTGATGCCATAGCGGTCGCGCAGGTCGATGAAGGTAAGGCCGCCCATGTCGCGCGAACGCTGGATCCAGCCCGAGAGGGTTACGTCAAGACCCCTGTGGGCCATGTTCAGTTCACCGCAGGTATGAGTTCGGAGCATTGTATTTCAGTTTTATGAGGCACAAAGGTAGAAAGAAAGTATCATTTGAAAACAGGAATTATACATTCCCGGGATGGAAGAATAATTATATGAAAAAGTAAGGGTGAATTAATTTTCGGATTATATTTGTATGGCTAAAACGTAACTTCATGAACCGAATCGTATCTTTTGCCATCATTTTTATGCTTTTTCAAACGGTGATAAAAGCACAGGATAATTTCATTCTCCGCAAGACCCATCAGGAGAGTTACAGGCAAAGGATTGAAAAACAGCGTCACCTTCAGGAATCTTCCGGGGTAAAGGTGGATCACAGGTCTATCAATGATCCCATAAGGACATCGGTTCAAAAAAGAGATTCTTCTTACAGTTTTCCGTGGGATCAGATCAGCAGTAACTGGAGAACTGCCCCCTCTTCAAGGGTGACCTATGCCTATGATTCCCGGCTTAATTTGACCAGTACCTATCGTGATTCCTGGGATACGGGGTTGTTGAAATTTATCCACAGTTATGAACTGCTGAATGTTTATGATGGAAACAACAATATGACAGATTGGATTTATAATACCTGGGACAAACCAACCTCTGCATGGATTCCCTATGAGCACGATACGTTGCTGTATCAAAACAACAAGTTAACCTCCGAATCATGGAATTTCTACAATACGCTCAACCATACCTGGTTTAAAGGATATTACTGGCAGTACAACGCCACCGGCGGGCTGACCGAATTATTTTATCTGGATTGGGATTACAGCACCTTTGCCATCCAGGGCGGAACAAAAATGCAGTACACACTGAATGCGCAGAACATGCCGGTAGTTAGCGTATACCAGTCATTTGATCCCATCTTAAGCAACTGGGTCCTTTCCGGGAAGGCACTTTCAACCTATCAGAATGATACCCTCCTGCTGGAGGAAACTTCTTACAACTGGAACAGTGCCAGTGTTACATGGGACCTGACAGGCCGCACGCAGAACAGCTATACCGGCACCCTGCTGATGAACTCGGTGGAGCAGCAATGGAATAACAGCAGCTGGGAAAACTCATCCCATACTGTTTATACATATGATAATAACAGGAATATTATCAACAAGTTGTATCAGTACTGGGTTGGAACAGGATGGATGAATTCCAACCAGACTGTGAATTCGTACGATGCAAATAATCATCTGATGTCAAACCTGACACAGAATTTTATCAATAACAGCTGGAGCAATAATACACTTTACGAATACAGTTACGACAACTATGGCAACATGACAGTCCGGACCGATAAATCCTGGGACTATAATACGGGTATGCTGACGGGTGGATCGAAATACCTCTACACCTTTGATGCAAACAACCTGAATGTCTCAACTACCTATCAGTTACTGGATGCTGGAACCGGTAACTGGATAAACAACTCTTTAACAAGCTACTATTATTCGGCGCACACCTATGGGGTAAGTGATATTTTCAGCAGTGGCTTGTACAGTGTTTACCCGAACCCGGCGACAGAGTGGATATACATTGAATCTGCCGAACCCGGCAAAAACACAATACAATCGGCGGCCATCTTCACTTTATCCGGGCAGGTGGTGCTCCATCAGCAGGTCAATGGAACCAGGACCGTTATGGATGTCAGTACCCTTTCAGCCGGGGTCTATTTTCTTCGGCTCACCGGTAATGCCGGGGTCTTTACAGAAAAATTCATCCGGAAATAGCGGCCGGATAAGCATTACATCACCTATTTTAGAGTGACCCTGATCCCTTCCGAATGGGCGGTAAATTCAGGGGCATACATGCATTGTACGGTCGTGATCCCGTTTGAGTATTCCCCGGCGGCATTGGCCCTGAGGGGATATTCAAAGACATAGGTGCCTTTGGGCAGGTAGTCGAAAAAGAAGTTGGTGGCCTGGTCGGTGGTACTCTTGTAATATCCCAGTCCATCCTGGTAATGGTAACCCGAAAGTGCCTCTCCGGAGTCAGTACCCGGCATTAGTGGCTCAAATGCACTGGCCCTCAGGTCTTTCATATGAACAAATTCGAGATCACGATCAACGGTTAGCACGATCCTCACAACCATTTTATCGCCGGTTTTGATAAATCCAGAGGGCTCTTTCGAGATTGTTCCACGTGCCACTTCGTTTGTAACCGGTTCAAGAACAGCTCCGGAGGGGGTAATCCGTTCGAGGAACAGCCTCTTTTCCAGCTTCAGCGGTGTGGAGGCCGGCGTGATTTTATCAAGGTTTTCAAAATATTGCCAGTAAACAGCGCCCCAGGCAACGCCGGAGGTGGATTTGGTTATCGTTATGTTCCCCATTTCAGGTTTGATCTCGCTGCCCGACCAGCTGCACTGGAAATAGCCCGTCCCGGCCTCCTTTTTAATATCGGTGAGTTTCTCGGAGGTGATCTTCTCTTTTCCCAGGGAGATCTTCACGCCGGGATCTTCCGACAGCAGGTCGGTGCCGCGCAGCAGCAGTGCGTAGCAGGCCTCGAGTGTCGCACGCGGCGAACGCCAGTCCTGGGTCTGCTTCTGTTTCAGCAGCCATATCTTAAGCTCCTCCACCACCAGCTGGTTTTGGGCGATCTCGTCGAAAGCCTCCATCAGCAGGGCATGGGTTTCGACAGGCGTCTGGTACCAGTAGTAGCCCGGGTCGGCGGCCCAATACATCCCGATTTCGGGCGAATGAAGGGCCTTTTCGGAAAGCGACTTCAGGATCAGCTGCGGGATCTCCCTGTTTCCCAGGCGGTTTAAGGACAGGGCGATCATCCCCTGCAGGCTTCGGTCGTTCTGCAGCCAGTATTTTGCAGCCTGCTCCTGGTAGTAACCAAAGGCCTCCTTAAACCCGGGTTTGGTATCGGGGATACTGAAGCCCATTCCCGGCCCGTTCCCCTGCTGACCGGCTCCGGTGCCCGTCATGAAATAGGAGCGGGCATACAAATACTGGACCTGGCTGCTGCCGGGGTGAAGGTCGGCAAGCTTGCCGGCGTTGTATTTTTTCAGGTTTTCATAATCCGCCACGAGCTCTCCGTCGAGAAAGGCAATGGCTTTGGTCACCATATCGCGGGTTTCCGCATCTTTCATGATCTGCGTGATCCCCAGGTGATAAAGACGTCCCAGGCCAGTGAGGATATTCTGGGTGGTGTAACGGTTTTCGGGCATGCCCGGGAACCAGCTCCAGCCGCCGTCGGGCGATTGCAGCTTGCGCAGTTTTGCCAGGTTTTCCTTCAGGTTTGCCTGGATGTTGTTCAGGTCGAAATAGCGACCCAGCTTTTGTTTCCGCCCGGTTTCACTGGCAGCTTCGGCCACCCAGGGGGTTTCCTGCAGCAGCGCCGGTTTGAGCTGCTGGTTTTTGGCCAGGTTCGACTGCAGGGCATCGGGGGTGAGGCTCTTCCACGATTCGAAAACAGCCCTGATCTTCGGATTTGAGTTGGCAATGAAGGCCGCCATGCTGTTCGACCAGTAGGCATCGAAAATGGCGTCGGCATTATCAAACTGCCGGTCGTTGAATGAGGGGAGCGCCTGGATGGCATACCAGGCAGGGTTGGAGGCGAACTCAAGGGTGTACCTGTAGTTTTTCAGGGTCGATTCAATACCCTGGCCGGAGGAGCTTTTCAGCAACCTGTCGAACGAAAATCCGGTTGTCCCCTTGCCGCGCACCGGCAGCGGAAGCGATTCGGTCACCAGCATCCTGTTGGTCAGCACCGGGATGGCCTTTTCTTCGCCGTCGCTGTAGCTGCCTGCAACAGCCGTAACGCGGTACTGAAGCACGGAGAAGGTTGCGTTGACGGGGATGATAAGCTTCCAGGCGACCCGGGCGCTTTCACCTGCCTTCATGGTGAATCCGGCATTTTGACCGGCCAATGGATGACCCTCGGTATGATCAGCCGTTGTATCGACGAGGTTGCTGATTGGTTGGAGGGTTAGCGCATCACTCAGCGAAAGGGTTACCCTGCCGGTAAGGTCGTGACCGGAAAGGTTTGAGATCTTCGAGCTGAAAACGACCGTATCTCCCTGGCGTACAAACCGGGGAGCATTGGGAAATACCATCAATTCCTTCCGGGTGATGACCTCCTTTTCAACAAGGCCGTATTCAAGGTTTTTAGAGTGCGCCAGCCCCATTATCTTCCATTTTGTCAGCGATTCGGGGGCGCTGAACTGAAGTACCAGGCTGCCGGCCGAATCGGTAACGATGGAGGGATAGAAAAAAGCCGTTTCACGAAAATCGCGCCTGACCTGGAATGGTTGCTGCGCGAGGGGCTGAGGGTTCACGGCAGCTTCCCCCACCGGTGCTTCCTCTTTTTTCTCAATTTCATTGGCCGAAACCGTCATGATGGCAGTATCGTCCTCCGCGACAACCGGGGCTGTGAACTTTACCCCTTTGTTTACACTCCCCAGCCGACTGTACATGATATTCCGCCCGGAGCCCCCGAAATAGTTGAGACCAAACCAGTTCAGCTTTATAACCGGGTAACTTGAATAATTCTCATTCCCCGAAGGCGGGGCGCCCCCCTGGGCGACCGATTTGCGGAACGCATGATTCACGTCCCAGGGGTAAATACCGGAATAACGCTGGTAGATATTGAAAAACCATTGGTTTGAACGGAACTGGTCGAGCGAGGCATCATACATACCTGCCATGAATTCAGCGTCGGCAGGCTTCCCGCCGGGCCCTGTGATCCTGATCTTCCATGTTTCGCCGGCGCCGGGATCGAGCGTGCTGCGGAAGGTCTCAAAGGCAATATCGAGTTTTTTATTGGTATAGGGAACGCTGACAACCTGGCTGTTCTGGAAAACCCTGTTATGCTTCACAAAGACGAAATTCACGGAGAAATTTCCGCGAAACTGCTCCGTGATGGGAATTTCCAGGATCCTGGCCCTGTTGCTCACCCTGATCCATTCGCGGGATACCAGTGTGTCGCGGTGCCTGATCTCGTACATCATCGAAATGTTCTCCTCCCTTGACCCGACCAGGAACCGGGCCGATTCGGCGGGTTCACCCGTAGTCTTCAGGGGTACAAACCAGTTGATGGCATTGAGCGGCACCTCTTTTGAGACGGGTGAAAAGGCGGTGAAGATATGCCGTTTGACCACCGCGTGGCCAAAGGGGTCGGTTGCCTTCAGCGTCAGCAAATAGCTCCCGGGACGCAGGGCAGAACCGGGAGTGCCGTTTGACAACGGATCTGCAAGGTTTACCAGGGAATCGCGGCCGGTGTTGACAGTTTTTTCAAAAATTTCAGCTTCCGTTGGCCAGGTTTCGGGGTTGTTCTCATCGCCGTAAATATCGTTTGGAAACTGCGCATGAAACTCGTCGGCGGTGAGCAGGTTCACATCAGGACGTTCCCACGAACGTGACCGGAACAGGCGGCCGGGCTGGCGAAGCCTTGACAGGGAAAGGGTTACATTAGCCGGGGTGGAACGGCCATTAAGATTGGTGGAGGTGATCTTCAACAGGCTGTCGGCCGCAAGGTTGACCATTCCGGAGAGGTTGACCTCCAGCAGCAGCGACTGGGTTCCCACCGAAACATCCTGCTGCACCGACTGCGTCTCGCCGTTAAGGTCGGTCACATCGGCATAAAGGGTGTAATCGAATACCGGCCCCGACTTCACATCGACGGCAGGGTCGGGCACGGCGGTAAAGCTGAAGTTGAATTTCCCTTCCGGATCGGTTCTGAGGCTCCCGCCGGCTATTTCAGCAGGGAGGGAGACAGGCGTGGGCCGGTACCAGGCCCAGTCGGGAAACGGGAACCGGGCATTCCTGACCACTCGGTATTTCACCATTGCGCCGTCCACCCCGTTGCCGGCAAAGGCGGTGGCCTTCCCGGTAACGTTAACCGTTTCATCCAGTTTATAGTTGCCCTCCAGCGGGACGTAGCTTACCATAAAGGTGGGGCGCTTGTACTCTTCAACGGAAATGGAAACGGATCCCGATTCGTTGGAGAGGGTCATCTGCCCGGCCAGCACCCCCGTGGGAGCGGTAAAGGATCCGTGGAAAGAGCCGTATTCATTGGAGACCAGTTGCTGTTCGGCAACCTTCTGGCCATTTACATCTTTGAAAAGCATGATGGTCGGTTGCCTTGGTTTGATGACAGTTTTTTCGCCCTTTTTCTCAAGGACGATCCCTTTGAAAAAGATCTCCTGCCCCGGCCTGTAAATGGCTCTGTCGGTAAACAGGAGGGTTTGCAGGCTGGTCCGTTCAGGTGACCGGTATTCGGGATAGCGGTAAAAATTATCGGTACTCAGGAAATCCTCCTTGTAAAAGATCTTCAGAAAAATGTTGGTGCCCGGGCCATTGGCAACGACCGGGGGCAGTTGCAGAAAACCGTTGTCATCGCTGGAAAGTTCGGTTTGTTTAACGGCCATGTTTTTCCTGGTTCCGTAATCCCAGTTTTTCGTCCACACCTCGGTCCTGGCATGTGGTAACGGCGCGCCGGTTTCGCGGTCGAGCAGTAAATAGCCGAGACTGCTGTCGTCGCCGCGTTTGCTTACATAACTGATCTGCGTCGACCAGAAGGGCGCGTAGGTAAAGACCTGGCTGTCGCCGGAGAACTTTTCGGAGGTGGAGCATAACAAAACGTAAAAACCGCTGGGAACGCCCGGGATTGTTATCTCGGCGCTGTGTTCCTGTAAGTCGCCATCCGAAGGAATAAGCTGCGACCATGATTTTACGGCATTCAGGGAAACAAGATAGCTGAAGATATCCCCGGGTTGCGCCGTTCCGGATTTTTCGGAATAGGTTTCAGCATCCGGTTTGACCAGCTTGAAAAAGAGGGTGCTGACATTTTTATACCGGATCATCGCCAGTGCCGGTTTCGCAACGGGAACCGCTGCTTCGCCGGTAATCGCCAGGGTGGTTTCGCGGATGGATCGTGCCAGGATCTTGCAATCCTTTGATCCGGCAGCATCGGGATAGCGTTTGATGGCCTGGTCGCACACCGTCAGGGCCGAGCGGATCTCCCATTTGTGCGGACCGGCAAAAAACGGGTTGAATAACCGGCCCTGTTCGTTTAAAAAGGAGGCAAGGGCAAAGGATACCCGGGTTGACCAGGGAGAACCTGCCTGGAGCGTCTCAAATTTTAGCAGGGCATCCCCGTAAAGGCTGTCGTTGCCGGTCAGGGTGGAGGCACCATGAACATAGGCAAGCCGTTTCAGCTCGGTTTCGATCAGGGCGCGGGGATCCTTGTCGGGGGCGTGGAAAAGGGCCAGGTCGCGGAAAAGGCGCAGGGCGAAGCTCTTCAGCGACAGGGAATCACCCGGGATGGTCACCGTCAGCCTGATAAAACCTGTCGTAGGAACATAAAAATCAGGGCTGCCGGCCGGGACCGGTTTCCCGGAAGCATGAAGGATTCCCTGGTTTGAGGTAAAAAAATCAAGGGCCCGCGAGGCCAGGAAATCATAAAGCGTCGGATAAAATTGTGCCGCTGCGGCTGCCTGGGCTGCCGGGTTTTTGTCATCAACGGGATCGCAGTTAACAATGGCGTCAAAACGGCCGATCTGGATGTTTTGAAGGGTGTCGGCATGCTGCAGCGACCACAGGTAGTTACGGGTAATGGCCGCGGAGATCGTGGCCAGGTCCCAGGTGGCGATACTGTCGGAAACAACAGGGGTAACCGGGGTGCGGTCGCGAAACCTGAACTGGTTGTTCTGGTAATATTTCCAGTAAACCTCGGCAAGAACCGATTGCAGGATCTGCCGGGTAGTCCCGGCTGAAAGGGATATCTCTTTCTTCAGTCTGAGGATCGATTGTTGCAGGAAATTTTCCTGGAAATCAGAATTGAGCCTGATCTGGTAGAGGATAGCCTTGACCACCTGGGGTACGTTATTTTCCTTTTTCGCCAGGATAAAGATCTTGTCGACGACCGCCAGGGCCGATTGCGGCTGGCCGAGATTCGTCAGCGAGTCGGCCTGCTTCCAGACCAGGTCGTATCGCGGGTCGCCGCTTATGGATGGCTGGTGAACCTGGATCTTCCCGGCTTTCTGCCGGAGGCGGTTGCCGGCTGGTTGCGCCCGGAGGCAGAAGGATGCTGACTGGATAAACAGCGATAGAACCAGCGATAGGAGGATCTTTGTTTTCATAAGAATGTGCTTTATTTTTCGGGGCGCATGGAATTTCCTGTTTTGGTCATTCATGGTATTCATGAATTTCGGTTACGGGGAAATTCATGGGAAAATTGTTATTTCTTCCTGTTCACCTGTGAGGTCAGGGGGCCGGCAAGTCCTGAAAATTCGATCAGTTCCAGTTTGACAGAGCCTACGATCACCTCCGACCGGGCAAGGATGGGCAGGTGGTTGTTATCATCGGTGATCCACACATCCATGGGATAGGGTTGGCTGAACACCTTACCGGTGGCCACCATCGGCTTAAACCGCAGGCAACGGAAGGTACCCAGGTCGGTGATCACCACCTCCTTCCCGGCAAACTGGATTTGGGAAACATAGAGCGAGTCGTCGAGATAGAAGTTGATCGGGATGTTCTGGCCGGGGGCTACTTTTGACATGTCGATGGTACGGGCATAGAAAAAGGCGGAGAGGATGTCCTGGGTGCCGGGGGGTATCTTTTTGTTGGCTCTCGTGCTGAGTGCCGAGCCCGAGTACTGGTTGAATTTTATATCGTCGCTGTAGTTATAGTTTCCTTCATGTGTACGCCGTAAAAACGACCAGGAGATCAGGTACTCCTCGTCGATAAAGGATTCGAAACGGTCGGCGACCTTGTAAAACCAGTTGAACGCCCCTTTTGAATGACCTTCGCCGATGATATGATATGCCGATCGGCCGTCAACCTGTTTTGTGGTTGCATCCACCTCCAGGGTGGCAATACCGGCCGTTACCGGCCCTGTCACATAAGAATCGTAATAGGCGCGGAATTTCAGCTTTTCGCCCCGGATAAATGCCACATTTTTCACCGCCATGAAGGACTGCGAAAAACCTGTGAGTGCCAGGCAATGATTGATGAGCAATAAAACAGTAAATCCTGAGATTCTTCTCATTACTGCATGACGATGTTGATGATTTTTTTCGGTACGATGATCACCTTTTTCGGTGGATTTCCCTGTAACCATTTTTCTGATTCTTTTGACTCAAGCGCCGCCTTCTCGATCTCGGGAATGGTAAGGTTAACCGGCAATTCCAGTTTGAACCTTGTTTTACCATTAAACGATACGGGATACTCAAAAGTATTTTCCACCAGGAATTCAGGTTTGAACAGCGGGAAGGTTGCTGCGGAGACACTCCCCGCATTGCCCAGCAGGCTCCATAGCTCTTCGGTAATATGGGGGGCATAGGAGGCCATCAGCACGACAAGATCGCTGAGAATGGCGCGTTTGTTGCATTTCAACTCGGTCAACTCGTTCACGCAGATCATGAAGGTACTCACGGCGGTGTTGAAGGCCAGCCGCTCAATATCCTCCTGGACCTTTTTTATGGTTTTATGCAGTACCCGTAAATCGGCTGCCGAGGGCGCTTCATCTGTTACATGGAAATTATTCTGGTCGTCATGGTATAGCCGCCAGAATTTCCTGATAAACCTGAATACCCCTTCGATGCCGTTGGTATCCCAGGGTTTCGACTGTTCCAGCGGCCCCAGGAACATCTCGTACAGCCGGAAGGTATCAGCGCCATACTTGCTGATGAGATAATCGGGATTGACCACGTTGTACAGCGATTTTGACATTTTTTCCACGGCATAGCCGCAGTGGTATCTGCCATCCTCGAGGATAAACTCCGAACCGGCCAGGTCGGGCCGCCACAAGCGGAATGCTTCGGTATCGAGAATGTCGTTTTCGACCATGTTCACATCCACATGCATTTCGGCGGTATCGTACTGATCCCTGAGTCCGAGTGAAACAAACGTGTTGGTTCCCTTGATCCTGTAAGCCAGGCTTGACCGGCCCTGGATTTTTCCCTGGTTGATAAGTCTTTTATAGGGTTCTTCCTTCACCGACATGCCGAGGTCGAAGAGGAACTTGTTCCAGAACCTTGAATAGATAAGATGGCCGGTGGCATGTTCATCGCCGCCGACATACAGATCCACATCCTGCCAGTAGTTCACCGCCTCTTTTGAAAAATACTCCTTGTCGTTGCGCGGGTCCATGTAGCGGAGGTAATAGCCGCTGGAACCGGCAAAGCCGGGCATGGTATTGGTTTCGATCGGGTAACCCTCTTTCGTTGTCCAGTTTTTGGCGCGCGCCAGGGGAGGCTCGCCGGTATCGGTAGGCAGGTAGGCATCGACATCGGGCAGTCTGACCGGCAGTTCGCTGTCGTCAAAAGTTTGGGCGATACCATCCTTGAAATAAACGGGGAAGGGTTCGCCCCAGTAACGTTGCCTGCTGAAAATCGCGTCACGCAGGCGGAAGTTGACGGTTCCCCTTCCGATGCCCATTTCGTTCACCCTGTCAATTACGGCGCGGATAGCATCTTTTACCTGCATCCCGTTGATAAATTCTGAATTGATGAGCGTCCCGTACTTTGCGTCATAGGAGGTTTCGGAAATGTCGCCACCCGAAACCACCTCCACGATGGGAAGACCGAAATGTTTTGCAAAGTCATAGTCGCGGCTGTCGTGAGCAGGGACGGCCATGATGGCGCCTGTTCCGTAACCCGCCAGGACGTAATCGGCCACCCAGATGGGAATGGGAGTGCCATTGAAAGGATTGAGGCAGTAAGCCCCAGTAAATTCCCCGGTAACCTTCTTCACCTCGGACATCCGTTCGCGTTCCGAGCGGTTTTTGGTTACCAGCAGGTATTGGGCAACAGCCTCCGCGCGGTCGGGAGTCGTAAGGGTGGCAACCAGTTCATGTTCGGGGGCCAGCACCATAAAGGTGGATCCGAAAATGGTATCGGGACGGGTGGTAAAGATGCTCAAAACCTGGTTTGAACCCTGGATGGGGAAATCGATCGCGGCGCCCTGCGACCGGCCGATCCAGTTGCGCTGCATCTCCTTGAGGGAATCTGAGAAATCAACCATCTCCAGCCCGTCGAGCAGGCGCTGCGCATAGGCGGTGATGCGCAGGAACCACTGGCGCATCAGTTTTCGTTCGACAGGGTGACCGCCGCGCACCGAAAAACCGTTTGCAATTTCGTCGTTGGCCAGCACCGTTCCAAGTTCAGGGCACCAGTTGACCACTGCGTCCGAGAGGTAGGCTATCCGGTAATTCATCAGGATATCCTGCTGCTGCTTTTCGGTGAATGCAAGCCATTGAGTGGCCGTAAAGTGGCCATCCCATTTTTCGCCGAAAGCGGGATCTTTTTTCATCACCTCTTTAAACCAGTTCTGCGTCATCGAAGCTTCCACACCGCCATTGCCCTCCGATTCAAAAACAGTTACCAGCCCTTCAATGGGCTCTGCCTTCTGGGTTTTATTGTTATACCAGTGGTGAAAGAACCTGATGAACATCCATTGGGTCCATTTGTAATAATCGGGATCACATGTTTTTACTTCACGATCCCAGTCATAACAAAAGCCTATCTTATCCAGTTGCTCACGATACCGCGCCACGTTTTTTTCGGTGGTAACGGCAGGATGTGTCCCGGTCTGGATCGCATATTGCTCGGCAGGCAGTCCGTAGGCATCATAGCCCATCGGGTGCAGTACGTTGAATCCCTTCAGCCTTTTATACCGGGAATAGATGTCGGAGGCAATATATCCCAGCGGATGGCCCACATGCAGTCCCGCCCCGGAGGGGTAGGGAAACATATCGAGCACATAATATTTTGGCCGGGAGGGATCTGTTTCCGTTTTAAAGGTCTTGTGGTCCACCCAGTATTTTTGCCATTTTTTTTCGATTTCCGGGAAGTTGTAATCCATTGGTATATAAAGGTTAGTGGTATTAAGGGGCATTCATGCTATTTCGTCATGATGCCGGCTTGTTATTTCCTGCTTTCTTCTGCAAAATTAGGCATTTCAAACGAATAGCAAAAATGTGACCCGGGGATTGGCAAAATGATGGGGTTTAATGCGAAGGCACAAAAAGCGATCATCAGGGCAGAAAAGGGGACGAAGTTGGAAAATTTGCGTAATTTTAGCACGCATTTTAATCCCTATGATCCAACAGGAAGAGGCCCATTACCAGCGCAGGATAGCCACGTCGCAATTCACCACGAACATCAGCATAACCCTGGTGCTTTTCCTGATGGGGCTGTTCGGCCTTATCATGCTTCATGCCAGGACGCTTTCAGATTACGTGAAGGAAAATATCGGTTTTTCCATCATGATCCGCGAAGGGGTCAGGGAAACGGGGATCCTTCAGCTGAAAAAGACCCTCGACGGGAAATCTTATGTGAAATCAAGCGAATATATTCCCCGGGAGCGTGCGGCTGAAAAACTGAAAGCGGAACTTGGCGAGGATTTTGTCGGCTTCCTCGGTTACAACCCGTTGTTGCCGGGGATCGACCTGAGGATCAAGGCACCCTATGCCAATGGAGACAGTCTTGTCAGGATCGAAAAGCGGCTGCTGGCCTATCCGGAGGTCAAGGAGGTGTTTTACCAGAAATCGCTGGTGGATGCCATCAACAGCAATATTGAGAAGATCGGCCTCGTATTGCTGGGGTTCAGTTCGATATTGCTTTTCATCGCCATCGTGCTGATCAATAATACCATCCGGCTGGCGGTTTATTCCAAAAGATTTATCATCCGCAGCATGCAACTGGTGGGCGCCACCGAAGGTTTTATCCGCAGGCCGCTGCTGATGCGCAGCATCCTGCATGGCTTTATCAGCGCCATCTTCGCCCTGCTCATGCTGATGTTGCTGGTCTATGTTGCGCTGGAACAGGTTCCCGAACTCCTGGAACTCCAGGACCCGCTGATGCTGGCTGCCCTGGTGCTGTTCCTGTTTTTGCTGGGAGCCTTCATCTCCTGGATATCCACCTGGTTTGCCGTGAGGAAATACCTGCGGATCCGGACAGATTTATTATATACATAATATTCTTAAATTTTCTGTAATTTTGCCATTCAATTCCCTTTGAATCATGGACAAGAGTAAAAAACAGCCACCTGCCAAACCGCAGGCCACCGTTTCCAAACCCGGAAAGAGCGAGGAACAACCGGTAAAAACAAGCAATGTAGGCGAATTTGCATTTGGCAGGGAGAACTACAGGCTGATGCTGATAGGCCTTGCTTTCATCGCCGTCGGATTTCTGCTGATGGTTGGCGGAGGCTCCACCGATCCCAGTAAGTTCAACCCCGAGATTTTTGACTTCCGCCGCATCACCCTGGCGCCGATCCTCATCCTTGCCGGTTATGTGATCGAGGTCTTTGCCATAATGAAAAAGCCGAAGGATTAATGAACGCGATTCAGGCAATCATCCTGGCGATCGTCGAGGGAATCACCGAATTCCTGCCGATCTCTTCTACAGGCCATATGGCGCTTACTTCCGCCATCCTGGGCATAGAAAAAAGCGATTTTACAAAACTCTTCATTGAGAATATCCAGTTTGGCACCATCATCTCGGTACTCATCCTGTATTGGCGTAAGTTTATCGATTTCAAAAAAATGAGTTTCTACCTGAAACTCTTCATCGCCTTTCTGCCCGCCGCATTTGTGGGGCTCTTGCTGAAAAAACATATCGACAGGGTTCTTGAAACGCCCCTTTTTATTGCAGTTGTGATGTTCCTCGGCGGCTTTTTACTGCTGTTTGTTGATAAATGGTTTAATAAACCTGTAATCGACAGGGAAGAGGAGATTACCAACAAAAACGCTTTATGGATCGGTATTTTCCAGTTGCTTTCGATCGTTTTCCCGGGGTTTAGCCGCAGTGCCGCCACCATCATCGGCGGGATGCAGCAGAAACTTACGCGCCGGGCAGCCGCCGAATTTTCATTTTT
>CAIYQH010000318.1 GCA_903928285.1 uncultured Bacteroidales bacterium | reverse complement strand
TCCCCGTCGGAGATTCGGTTAAGGTTACCAACGGAACCAATTTTACCAACGGCATGGTTGTCAGTACATGGAAAAATAAGGGTTGGTTTAGCTATGTTGCGAACCAGTGGGGATATAACGGGAAAGCCGAATCATCTTATACCGTCACAGACTACACAATCCAGAAAGTAACTGTGGCAAAAATTGTCTGCAGGATTCACGACCATAGCTATGATTCATTGGCAATCAACAATATCGATGCCAACTTCAACGCCTCCGGCTCCAATTTCCTTTTATTCTTCGCTGATCCCAATGCTTATAGGGGGTTTGTCGTTCCAAAGGGAAGCGGGAAAAAGACCTTTTTTACTAGCTCCTTTTGGATCGGAGGAGAAGACCAGGATAGCAATGTGTACTTCGCCGGCGAGCGTTACCGGCAGGGAAATTTCGGTAAAGTTGGCACGCAGCCCGATTTTTATGCCGGGCCGGTGATGGATTCAGCCAATTACTCTGTTTACCAGGATACCATCTGGAACAAAATATGGAACCTTAAAAAAACAGAGATCGATTATCACAGGCTTCACTGGCAGGATATAGGATATCACCCGGTTCGCGCTATTCTTACCTGGCCTGGTAACGGTGATGTTAACCTCGGCGAGGCACCCCGTCTTGCTCCCTTTTTTGACAGAAATAACGACGGAATTTATAACCCGATGGATGGAGATTATCCCCTGATCCGGGGCGACCAGGCGCTCTATTTCATTTTTAATGAAAACCGGGGCCCCCACCTCGAATCCGGCGGAACAAGGACGATGAAGGCGGAAGTCCATGCCATGGCTTACGGATGGGACATGCCCGGAGACTCGGCATTCAACAATACATTATTCCTGAATTACCAGGTTTTCAACCGTTCACAGCAGGCCTACTACAATAGTTACCTGGGATTTTTTGAAGATATCGATATTGGCAACATGATTGACGATTACATGGGGTGCGATGTTTCTCGCGGCAGTATTATTGGGTATAACGGAAAGGCAATTGATACAGGTGCTTACCAGGGGGCTTACGGCGCCCATCCACCGGCGCAATCGGTTACCTTCCTGGCCGGGCCGAAACTGGATCCGGCCGGGACCGACCGCCCTCGGGTTGATGGCAGCGGCCACCAGCTGTGCAATGCAAGCATCAACGGTACCGGATTTGGCGACGGGATCCCCGACAATGAGCGCATGGGCCTGACTAACTTTATCCGGTTCTACTATCCACAAATGAGCATTCCGCCGTTTATGTGGGAATCGAGGAGCCCCCGGGTTTTTTATAACTTTTTACGTTCAAAATGGGTTGATTCTACCAACATAAACTACGGTGGTTACGGTCACATTGGTTATGGCGGTTACGGACCTTCCTGCAGGTTCCTCTTTCCCGGTGAATCGGATACGCTGAACTGGGGTCTTGGTGGCCAGTCCCCGAACGGTCAGAAAAACTGGACTGAACGGTCAGCAGGGATTCCCCCGGGAGATATCCGGGGCATGGGATCCTCTGGGCCTTTCACCTTCCGCCCCGGCGAGATGAAGGAACTTGACCTGGCTTTGGTGTTCGCACGGGACTACACCAGCCCCGACACCCTGGCATCGGTAACCAAACTGATGCAGATGATCGACATCGTCAGACATGCCTTTATCACCAATAAATTGCCTGGGGGACAGTCCTTTACGGATGTGAAGGAACTGCCGGCGCAGACTAGCGCTTCCTGTTCCGTATATCCCAACCCCGCTGCATCACAGGCCCGGGTAACCTTCAATTTGCCATTGGGAGAGAAGACCCTGATCAGTATATTTGATGACCAGGGCAGGTTGATCCGGTCGGAGGTAATGGCTTCAGGATCAATTGAGAAAGTCATGGATATTTCAGGGGTTTCACCGGGATTGTATTTGCTGGTTATCCGGTCATCAACGCTTATGATCACCAGGAAACTGACGATAATACATTGATCTTGGCAGATGACCAATTACACCGAAGGTAACAAGGGATATTTACGCTTCACGGATCATGACTGCAAAATCCGACTCTGAAATAATGGGGACCCCAAGCTTTTCAGCCTTTTTGCGTTTCTCCGGCC